>NZ_RZRR01000617.1:0-3452 GCF_003998555.1 Mesorhizobium sp. M7A.F.Ca.CA.002.09.1.1
GGCGAAAGGCGTCAGCCAAGGTTGGCCGGCGGTGCTGTCCAGCCTGAAATCCTTCCTCGAAACCGGCAGCGGCATCGATATTTTCGCCAAGCCGAAATCGGCCTGATGTTGCGACCTCGAGCAGAATCAGACCCGTGGAGAACGATAATGACCAAGCGCTATACCGGCGGCTGCGCATGCGGCGCGATCCGTTACGAGACCAATGACGAGCCTATCTTCCAGAACCACTGCCAATGCAGCGATTGCCAGAAGCGCTCAGGCACCGGCCACGGATCCTACCTGACCTTCGGCCAGCGCACCGATATGGCCATTACCGGGGAGGTGAGCACCTGGCGCGTGGCGGGCGCCAGCGGCAATGAAAAAATCCACACCTTCTGTCCAACCTGCGGAACGCCGGTCTTTCTGATATCCGTCGCCATGCCGGAATTCATAGCGGTCCATGCGGCCAGCCTCGACGATCCGGAACAGTTCAGCCCGCAGATGGTGACCTACACGAGCCACGGCCATGCCTGGGACAAGATGGATCCCGCCTTGCAGGCGGTCGAGCGAATGCCGTAGTGAAACGCGTCCGCCGTCGGCCCGCGATCTGCCGTCGCGCCTTCAGGCCCGATGCTCTTGGCCGATCAGCCGGCTCGCCGCTGTCTCGGCTATGGCATCGGCAAGCTCGAGGCCCCATTGCTGGCGGCAATAGGCGCGGAAATCGAAGCAGGGCAGGCCGGGGCAGACCTCGAACTCGATGAGGTGGACGGTGTCGTCGGCCTCGACCCTGAGATCGATGGAAAACACGTCGCGCAGGCCGAGCCCGCTCATCAGCCGCCCGGCGATCGCACGAATCCTGGCGTCGGCGGCCGGCTGGCTGTCGGCGACCGCGACGAGCTCCGGCTCGGCGTAATGTCCCGCCGCTTTCGCTGCCTCGCCAGTGTCGCCGTAGAGCGCCAGGCTGTCGGCCATGGTCTGGAAATCGGCGCCTGAATCGACAAAGGCCACGCCAAGCACTTCGACTCCCGCGCCCGGCATCAGGCTAAGGAAACTGGCGCGCACGTTGCGGCCGGCGACGTAGGGCTGGACGACGACATCGTCGCGATAGGCCGAAAAGACGCGCCGGCTGAGCTCCAAAGCGTGGGCGAGATCGCTGCAGCGCGACTCCAGCCAGATGCCGATCTTGGCGCCGAGCCGGTTGGGCTTGACGAACCAGCCGGCGGGCGAGGCCGGCGGCTCGACCAGCCATTGGCCGTCACGCGCGAGCCCAGCCTGTGGCACCGGCAGGCCGAGCGCGCCGAGCACGGCGCCGGAGCGGAACTTGTCCTGGCAGAGCGCGAACAGCGCATCGTCGGCGCCGATTGTCTTGAAACCGCCCAGTCGCGCCAAAGCGGGCGCCGCGCCGCCGCGGAAATAGGCGATGCCGTCGGTCAGCGTCCAGACCAGCGTTGTGCTGGGATGCTCGCCGGCGAGCACGCTGGCAGCGTCGTCGAGCCCCACCGGCGCGAACGACAGGCCGCGTGCCTGGCAGGCACGGCCAAGCACGTCGAATTCAGGAGCGAGATCGGTCGACTGCGCCAGATAGGACGCGATTTCGGTTGCGCGCTGCGGCGCATGGCCGTCGGCGACCAGGCGGTCGAAACAAGCCTTTTCCGGCTCATGGATGAGTATCAGTTTCGGCTTACGGCTTGGCATGAGATGAACGATTCCCGGCGGTACGATCACCTACCATCGCATGGTCGAGACGTCAGGCTCTCGCGAAACCGACACGGTGCGGGCGGTGGCGTGACAACGCACCGTCCGACCGTAGAATCCAGTTCGATCAGGCGATCAGCACGCGCGGCTCGAAGCGGCCGTTGACGGGAATATCGAGCAGAAAGGTCATGCCGCCCTGCAGATCCAGCAGACGCTGCTTCTCATCCTTGCCCGACCAGGCGGAGGTGACCGCCAGCCGGTCGGCCTTGGCGCCGACGAAGGCTGGGCAGGATGGCTGCGTCACCGGCATGGCGACCGTGCGGACGAGCTTGCCGTCGGGTCCGTAGGCTTCGATGACGCTGCCGCCCCAGACGGCGTTCCACAGGATGCCGTCGCGGTCGAGCACCGACCCGTCGACATAGCCCTTGGCCGAGCGGTGGTCGACGAACAGCTTGGGCTCACCGGCAGGCAGACCGGTCGCCGGGTCGCAGGCGACGCGCATCAGCATCCCGGTCGAGGTGTCGGTGTAGTAAGCGATCGCCCCATCCTCGGTAAAACAGATCGAATTGGAGACGGTGATGTCCGAAAACAGCTGGCGCAGTTCGCCCTTGAAAAACCAGTAGATCGAACCCGCGCCTTTTTCCTCGCCCTTGCCCATGGTGCCCATCCACAGGGCACCACAGGGATGGACGCGGGAATCGTTGGAGCGCGTGACCGGATTGTCGGCCTCGACAGGCGTGTGCAGCGTCAGCTTGCCGGTCGCGACATCGCGGACATAAAGGCCGGTCTCGGCGGCGATCAGCTGGCGCTTGTCGTCGATGACGGCGATGGCGCTCGCCATTTGGCCAAGCTCATGGACGGTGGTCGCGCCGCCGGACAGCCGCTTTTCCAGAAGCTGGCTGTTGACGATGTCAAACCAGTAGAGCGTATCGGTGGCGGGATCGTAGCTCGGCCCCTCGCCGAGCTGGCAGACGTGATCGGAAAAAACCGAAACGATCGCTTCGCTCATCCTGCTTCTCCGAACACCGCATCCCAGGCCGCGACGGCAGCGTGCGCACGCGCGGCCACCTCGTCGACGCTCATGCCCGGCTTGAACAGGCTGGAGCCCAGACCAAAGGCGGTCACGCCGGCAGCCTTGTAGCCGGCAAAATCTTTTTCAGAGACACCGCCGACGGCGCCGACCAATGTCTGCGCCGGCAACACCGCGCGCATCGCGGAAATGCCGCCGGTGCCCAGCACGCTCGCCGGGAAGAATTTCAGGGCCGAGGCGCCGAGTTTGATCGCCAGGAAGGCTTCGGTCGGCGTGAACACGCCGGGCATCGTCACCATGCCGTAATGCATGGCGCGCGCCATCACCTCGGCATCGATGTTGGGACTGACCAGCAGCCGCCCTCCGGCCTGGTGCAAGCCATCGACATCGGCCGGCGTCAGCACCGTGCCGGCGCCGACCAGCGCCGTTTTCGGCAGCACTTGGACGATGCGGGCGATCGACGAGAACGGTTGCGGTGAGTTCAGCGGCACTTCGATCGCCTCGATGCCGGCGTCGAACAGCGCCTGGCCCATGGCCATCGCCTCGGTGGGCTTGAGCCCGCGAAGGATGGCAACCAGGCCGCGCTTGAGTTTTGGAAACGGTGCGGTCTGGCTCATCGGGCAACTCCAATTCTGGCGATCATGCCGTTCTCGCGCGCCGCCTCGACGAGACCGGCACGCACTGCCTCGTCGGCGTCGACGGCCCGGAGCTCAAGCCCAGCAAGCCCAAGTGCGGCCTGGTAGAGTGC
>NZ_RZRR01000618.1:0-3451 GCF_003998555.1 Mesorhizobium sp. M7A.F.Ca.CA.002.09.1.1
TCCAGATGCCGGGCGAGTTCCGTTTCTTCTTGCGCCGTGATCAACTCGGGCTGATAGAAGAAACCTTCCGGTAGGTCGTCGGCAGCACCAAAGAGATCGTGCTGAAGCCCGGATGAGCCGGAGTCGAGTGTTTTCGATTTGGGTGTCGCCATCCCAGCTAAGATGGTGAAGGCCAGCCCGCCTGGCAATATCGGAACCTGGCCAGCCAATCTGCACCCACCCTGCGGACGTCACCACAACGACGGACAGGGCCTGCCAATCCGGATTTTATCGAGGGACTGTATTCAACTCAGGATTTCGCGAGCATGCCTTGAACGCGACCGAGGGAGTTTGCGTGCATGTACGTACGGTTCTTACCAAACCGTGAGCTTTCGTTGCCAGTTGCTTGTCGGCAACTAGATTGGCAACGCGGCATCCCCAAAACATGCCGCAGTGGCCGGCGCGGGTTTAGGCAACGGTGTCTCACCGGCATCATCGCGCCGGCCACTCGAAATGTCCGCTGGCGGCTCTGTGGCGGAGAAGCCTCTGTTGGCCCGGCGCGCTCAAACGAGAGGCCGCTCCTGCCTCGCGGGATGCTTCGAGCCCAAATCTCCGATCAGCCGGCGGTACTGGGTTTCGGGTGGACCGTAAGAATCTCGCGCCAACGTCATGAGACCGTCTCGATCGCGGATCGTAATCTCTCCGCGGCGCGCTCGGATATAACCGTAACTTTCGATCATCTGGAGGCCGACGGTAACCCCCGGACGCCTCACACCAAGCATGATGGACAGAAATTCATGGGTTATCATAAGCCTGTCGCCGACAGTGCGGTCGCTGCACATCAAAAGCCATCTTGCCAGTCGAACTTCCAGGCTCTGCCGCGCGTTGATCGATGCCGTATAGCTTGTCTGAACATGGAAATATTGGACATAGCGCAACAGGAACGACCGCAATGTAGGGCTGTCCTCCAGGGCTTCGACGAAGGGGGCAGCCTCTATCCGGAGAGCCTCGCATGTCGACTGGACGTAACAATCAAAGTTGGCCTGGTCGTCCCCCATGACCAGGGCCGAACCGGTCATTCCTTCGAACCCGATGATTCCGACTTCGGCTTCGGTCGCAGGCGAAGTCCTCGCCACTACCGAGGCCAGCCCGCTTTCCAGAAAATAGACGGCTTCGATCTTCTGCCCCGCGGTCTCCAGCGGCGCGCGCAACTCAAGAAAAACACTCGCCAGATGCGGACGTAGCCGCGCGAAATCGTCCGCGCTCATCCGGCGAAGCAATTCGCTCTTGGCTTGCAGTGTCTGGTAATCCACGAGACTCTTTTCCCTTGGGCAAGAGCACTGGGATCTCTTAGCCGGCCGCGCCCGTCGAACGAGCGGACGGTAACGAACCATAGACTTCGTCTCGCGCAGCACTAGACGGGCGGGCGCGTTGGTATGAAACCGACAGTTACTGCTGAAGACTCGAAGGCCTTGTTGGCTGACTATCTTTCGCCAGCAAACGAGCCTCCCGCAGGATAGAGGCGCGATCGAACCCGAGGAGCGATATGATTTCGCGTATCTGTTGTTCAGTGGCGCCTGTATCCCGCGCCAGCGCGGTCATCGCGCCCAATGGCAGACCGGGGTGCTCGGGCTCCTTCGCCGTGCAACACCATGCCTCGTGATGGGCAAGAGCGATGGTCACTCCCAAGCGTCAGCGCCCCAACTGTGCTGCTGACGATTTCCTTTTGTACGCTTCCGTACGGAGCTTTGCGAGTCAATTCGGACGGAGGCTGAGTTGAGGCTTCTAGCGTCCTTGCGTCGTCCGTCCGTCGCCCCCGGAATTGTTCGGAACGATTGCTCGGCTGAGAGGTTCAAATATTCCACCCAACAGGAGTCTCGAAAGATGGATCACACCAACCACGTACGCCTCACAAGCACCGAACTGACACCAGACATTCTCGAAGACGCCACGATTTACGACGCAGACGACAACAAAGTCGGCAGCGTTTCGCATGTGCACGGCTCAGGAGCCGCCAGTCAGGTCGTCATCGATGTCGGCGGCTTTCTCGGCATTGGCGCCAAGCCGGTGGCCGTTCCCGCAAGCCAGTTGGAATTCATGCGCGATGAAGACGGCGACGTTCACGCGGTGACGAACTGGACCAAGGATCAGCTCAAGAGCATGCCCGAGCATCACGATGCATGATTTCAAGGACTTCACCTTGAACGGGAGCGGCCACTCGGCCGCTCTCTCTTAGGCGCAACAGGGTGGACAGACGATGCGGCGCGAAAACCGGAGCCTGCTTCTGCGGAGGGATCGCCGCAGCCCTGGACGGAGAGCCTTTCTGGATATGCTACGATCACGACGACGATTGCCGCCGGGCCATCGGAAGTCCGCTGACGATCTGGGTTGGTTACCGGCCGAAGCAATTTCAGCTCCTTAGAGGGACGCCGAAGGCCTTTTCCCAAACGCCAGGCGTCACCCGCACGTTCTGCCCAGACTGTGGAAGCTCGATAGGCTATAGCGACGAAGGCCTGCCGGACGAGTTCTATGTGACGATCGGCTTCTTTGACAACCCTGAAGGGTTTCGGCCGCAAGCCCATGCCTATTGGGACCTGAGGCTGCCGTGGATCGAGTTTGATGACAGCCTGCCACGCATCGACCGATATTCAAGGAAGCGCGACCCGAAGTTCGGCAACCCGCGCGACCGGTAGTCGCGGTGCGTGACGCCAGGATATCGGCGGAACCTGACGATCGCTAACGGGTTATTCGGGCAGACCTGTCGGGTGCGACCATGCCATCGACCGTGATCCGAAATGCGCAATACGATCCCGCCACCAGGATCCTGTCGGTCTGGTTTGTGCCGAGCGGCAGACGCTACGAATATGAGGATGTTGCACCGGCAACTTATGCCGCTTTCACCAAAGCTTCCTCAAAAGGCCGCTTCTTCAATGAGTTCATCCGCGACCGCCATCGGTACCGCCGCGTGGCGTGACAAGTTTGGACATGAGCAGGCGATGCACGGAACCTGACCGGCATCGTCTCGTTGACGTCTCGTCATCGAAGCAGGCCAGGCAACGAAAGTGTTCATCTGGACATGCTCAGGTGTTCGCACCGGCAAAGATCGATCGGAAAAGGCTTCAAGGGAGTTCAAGAGCCATGACGGCCAAGAAGCAGAAGACCGAAAGCAAGGACAAGAAGGCATTGCGCTTGGCAGAGACCACCGACGTCTCACCCAAGCAAGCCAAGGAGCTCATGCAAAAGCATGGCAAGGACAACCCCAAGGTCGAGAAGGAAGCCAGAAACTTCAAGGCGGAAGGATAGGATCCGCATGAGGCGACCTGTATGGCCCCTGCAGGTGATCGGCCAGGCAATTCGGGATTAAGGGGGTGCCCCGGCCTTTTCGGCCGCGAGCGCAAAAGGAAAGCGCAGCACCAGGTTGCGGTTCTCGTCAAAAATCTCGAAGGTCAATCCGGTACGCAGCGGCCTGCCA
>NZ_RZRR01000619.1:0-3443 GCF_003998555.1 Mesorhizobium sp. M7A.F.Ca.CA.002.09.1.1
GAAGGGTGAGGGCGCGGTTCATGGGGGCGTCGATGGGTTGGCGATACGTTGATTAGGACCGCGCCTAGGCACCCTCCTCTGTTCTGCCGGACATCTCCCCCTCAAGGGGGGAGATCGGCTGTCTCTTTTGGCTTCGCCAATCTCCAACGTTGAAGAATTCGCGGGACAGACAAGCGGCCAATCTCCCCCCTTGAGGGGGAGATGTCCGGTAGGACAGAGGGGGGCCTCGTAGAACTCAAAGCCTACGATGATTTCGCGAATTTTCATCCGCGCAATTCTGTCACGATTCCAAATACGTGTCCGCCCAGTTCGACACCGCCCAGCGCGGGTTGTTGGCGATGTTGCCGACGGTGTCTCGCGCGACGCTGATGAAACTCCATTCGGCGACGTTGATCAGCGGCAGGTCGGCAGCCACCGCCTTCTGGAATTCCTTGTAGAGGTCGGTGCGGGCTGATGCGTCGAGCGTCTCCGATGCCTTGGCGATGAGCGCATCGAGCGCATCGTTCTTGTAGCCGCCCTGGTTGGAGAACGGCACGCCGTCCGGAATGCCGCTCTGCACCAGGATGGTGGTCGAGATCGCCGGATCGCCGCGGAACACCGGCGGACCGACCGCGAGATCGAAGGCGTGGTCGGTGTAGACCGCCTTGATGTGCGCGGCCGAGTCGTTGTTGACCAGCTCAGCGTCGATGCCGATGGCGGCGAGCGCCTGGCGCAGATAGTCGCCGAACTGTTTTGTCTCGTTGAAATAGGGCGCAGGCAGCAGTTTCAGCGTGAAGCGCTTGCCGTCCGGGCCTTTCTTGTAGCCGGCTTCGTCGAGCAGCGCGTTGGCCTTGGCGACGTCGAAGGCATAGGTCGGCACATCGGCGGTGTAGAATTGTGGATCGTTCTTCGGCACCGGGCCGGTGGCTGTCGCGGCATAGCCGAGGAACACCGTCTTGACGACGAAATCCTTGTCGATGGCATGTGCGATCGCCTGCCGCACTTTGACGTCGGCCAGTTCCTTGCGGCGATGATTGATCTCGACGACGAGTTGATAGGTCAGCCCTTCGTAACCCTTGGTGATCACTTTCAGCCCCGGCACTTTCGAGATGCGGTCGAGGTCGGCCAGCGGCACGGCGGAAAAGGCCGCCAGCTGGATCTCTCCGGCCTCCAGCGCGCTGGCCGCGGACGTGCGATCCGGCAGCACCTGATAGATGATCTCATCGAGATAGGGCTCGTCCTTGCCCCAGTAGTCGGTGTTTTTGGTCAGCCGGTAATACTGGCCGGCCTTGTACTCGCCGAATTTGAACGGTCCGGTGCCGATGGGCGCGTTGTTGGCCGGGTTGTCCTCGATCTTGCCGACCTCGTAGATGTGCTTCGGCACCACGCTGCTCAGCGCCGGCAGCGCGTTGCGGATCAGCTGGAACGGCGTCGGCTTGGCGAATTTGAACACACCGGTGAGATCGTCGGGGGTCTCGACGCTGGCCAGGTCCTTGAACACGGTGCGGCCGAGGTTCTGCAGCGGCTTCCAGATCTGCAGCGCCGAGAAGGCCACGTCGGCGGAGGTGAACGGCTTGCCGTCATGCCATTTGACGCCGTCGCGCAGTTTGAACGTCACCGAGAGCCCGTCGGCGGCACCCTCCCAGCTCAGCGCCAGCCTTGGCGCGAGTCCGTCCTTGCCGTCGTAGGAGGCTTCGGCCAGCGTTTCGACGATCTTGCTGGAGATGAAGAAGACGCCGTTGGAAGCGACGATCGCCGGGTTGAGGTTGCGCGGTTCGGAATCGGCGGCAAGCACAAGCCGCCCGCCCTTCTTCGGCGTCTGCGCCCAGCCCGGTGTCGGCATGGCGGTGGAGGCCAGCAGCATTGCCGAGCCGGAAAGCATCGTGCGCCTGGAAATCGTGAAACCTGACATGATCGAACTCCGTCCTCTCCGCGACCCGGTTGGGCGCGCCAATACCCCTCGAACGCCGGCAAGCCCGCCAGCATCCTTGCGGCGGCGATTATGAGCCTTGCCGAGGGTTTCGCCAGAGACGGAATTGGCGCATCCTCGCTTGGCTTTGAAATTTTCGTCCGCTGGACCAGTTTGGAATATGCGCTTCTATCACGTCAATCTGGTAGGACCAAATTGATGGGATATGCGACGGACAAAGGTATGATGACATGGAACGGTGCTGTTTGCCCTATTTCTGGCTGGACCAGAACGGGCAAAATGGTGCAGATTTGAGTCATGGCCAGGGGATCGCGAGCGGAACGGCCGGCGGTCCCAGGCAATTCAGGGAGAGAGAGATGAACATTGCTCCGGGCAAGAATGCCGTCGGCAATATCCCGTTCGACCAGGCAAGGGTCGACCGGCTGATGGAGGAGGCCGGCATCGATGTGCTGCTCGCCACCTCCAAGCACAACACGCAATACCTGCTGGGCGGTTACAAGTTCATCTTCTTCGCCGCCATGGATGCGATCGGCCACAGCCGGTACCTGCCGATCGTCGTGTACGAAAAGGGCGGGCCGGACCATGCCGCCTATATCGGCAACCGCATGGAGGGCGGCGAGCACCAGAACAATCCGTTCTGGACGCCGACGCTGCACGCCGCCTGCTGGGGCACGCTCGACGCCGCCAACCTTGCGGTCGAGCACCTGCAGAAGATCGGCAAGGCCGGCGCGCGCATCGGCATCGAGCCTGGCTTCCTGCCATCGGACGCCTATACGCTGATCCGCAAGGCGTTGCCGGATGCCAGGCTGATCGATGCGACCGACATGCTGGAGCGCATGCGCGCCATCAAGACCGATGCGGAGCTGGAGAAGCTGCGCACGGCCTCCGAACTGATCACCGATTCCATGCTGGCGACCATTGCCTGGGCGCGTGAAGGCACGACTAAAAGCGAGATCATCGAGCAGCTGCGGCGCGAGGAAACCAATCGCGGCATCCATTTCGAATATTGCCTGCTGACGCTGGGTGCCAGCCACAACCGCGCCGCTTCACCGCAGGCGTGGAAAAAAGGCGAGGTGCTGTCAATCGATTCCGGCGGCAATTATCACGGCTATATAGGCGACCTCTGCCGGATGGGCATTCTCGGCGAACCGGATGCCGAGCTGGAAGATCTGCTGGCCGAGGTCGAGACGGTGCAGCAGGCGGCCTTTTCAAAAGTCAAAGCGGGCACGCTGGGCGGCGACATGATTTCGCATGCCGAGGGCGTGCTGAAGGCTTCGAAGGTCGCGCCCTACACGGATTTCTTCGCCCATGGCATGGGGCTGATCACGCACGAGGCGCCGTTCCTGATGACCAACCACCCGGTGACCTATGAAGGCACCTATGCGGCCAAACCGCTGGAGAAGAACATGGTGCTGTCGGTGGAGACGACCATGCTTCACCCGACACGGGGCTTCATCAAGCTGGAAGACACGCTGGCGGTGACGGAGAGCGGATACGTGATGTTCGGTGATCGGGGCCGGGGGTGGAACAGGGG
>NZ_RZRR01000061.1:0-11719 GCF_003998555.1 Mesorhizobium sp. M7A.F.Ca.CA.002.09.1.1
GTCCCTGTTGTTGGCGCTGCCACCATCGGCATCGCCAACAACAGGGACTCTGCGCTGCTGCGCCAGGCACAAACCGCCATCCTGCTCGAAACGCCGCCGGAACTGATCGCCGGCTCCACGCGCATGGGCGCCGGCACTGCCCAGAAGATCGCGCTCAACATGCTGTCGACGCTGACCGCCATCCATCTCGGCCATGTGCATGACGGCTACATGGTCAATCTCATGGCCGACAACATCAAGCTGCGCGACCGCGCGGCGCGTATCGTCGCCGCCGTCAGCGGCCGCGGCACGGACGAAGCGGCCCGCCTGCTCGAAAAGAGCGGCGGCGCGGTCAAGACCGCCATTCTGCTCGCCGCCGGCGCCGACAGCACTGACGCGGCGCAGAAGATACTGGAAGAGGCCGGCCAGAAGTTGCGGCCGGCCCTTTCCGCTATAGAGGGGAGCAAGGGCTCAAAAGCCTCTGTTCTCATCAAAACCGAACCTGAAAAAGGTCAACAGGGAGACTGAGCATGACAACGAAACTACTGACGGCACTGCTTTTGGGCACCAGCATTCTCGGCTCGGCCGGGTTGGCTCACGCCGACGACGTAACGCTCAACATCGAAAGCTGGCGCGGCGACGACCTTGCCATCTGGAAGGACAAGCTGATCCCGGCTTTCGAAGCCAAGAACCCGGGCATCAAGGTCGTGTTCGCACCGTCGGCTCCGACCGAATATGACGCCGCGCTCGGCGCCAAGCTCGCCGCCGGCTCGGCGGGCGACCTGATCACCTGCCGCCCGTTCGACAAGTCGCTTGAGCTGTTCAAGAAGGGCAACCTTGCCGATCTCTCGGCGCTGCCCGGCATGGAGAACTTTTCGCCGGTGGCCAAGTCCGCCTGGCAGACCGACGACGGCAAGGCGAGCTTCTGCGTGCCGATGGCTTCGGTCATCCACGGCTTCATCTACAACAAGGACGCCTTTGACAAGCTCGGCATCAAGGTGCCGGAGACCCGCGACGAGTTCTTCGCCGCGCTCGACAAGATCAAGGCCGACGGCACCTACATCCCGATGGCGATGGGCACCAAGGATCTCTGGGAAGCCGCGACCATGGGCTACCAGAACATCGGCCCCAACTACTGGAAGGGCGAGGACGGCCGCGCGGCGCTGATCAAGGGCGATCAGAAGCTGACCGACAAGGACTGGGTCGCGCCGTATGAGGAACTGGCCAAGTGGAAGCCTTATCTCGGCGATGGCTTCGAGGCGCAGACCTATCCGGACAGCCAGAACCTGTTCACGCTCGGCCGCGCCGCCATCTACCCGGCCGGCTCGTGGGAGATCGGCCTGTTCAACACCCAGGCGCAGTTCAAGATGGGCGCCTTCCCGCCGCCGGTCGAGAAGGCCGGCGACACCTGCTACATCTCCGACCATACCGATATCGGCATGGGCCTGAATGCGGCTTCGAAGAACGCCGATGCGGCCAAGACCTTCCTGTCCTGGGTCGCCTCGCCGGATTTCGCCACCATCTACGCCAACGCACTGCCGGGCTTCTTCAGCCTGAACTCCTCGCCGGTGAAGATGGAAGACCCGCTGGCGCAGGAATTCGTCTCCTGGCGCGGCAAGTGCAAGTCGACGATCCGCTCGACCTACCAGATCCTGTCGCGCGGCACGCCGAACCTCGAGAACGAGACCTGGGTTGAATCGGCCAACGTCATCAACGGCACCGATACGCCGGAAGCGGCGGCCAAGAAGCTGCAGACCGGCCTCGACAGCTGGTACCATCCGGCCAAGTAAGAGCTCAGGTAATGGAACCGGCCGGCGCACGCCTGGCCGGTTCCGGACTACCTCATTCAAAGTGCGCCTATTCAGATTGCGATTGTCGGCACCGCCTCCCGGCCTTACCCTCTCTTCGGGGAAGGCTAGCTGATCAGTCGCAGGCCTTTGTTCCTGCCGCATCGGCAGGAATGGTCGGGCCGTGCATCGAGGCATCATCTAGATCGATACCCTTTGGAACCGAGAGACGGCGGGGACCGAACTCATGGCCGCAGATATCAGACCGAAAAGACCGTTCCGCTGGCATATAGGCGTCTTCCTGGCGCCGGCGGTGCTTGTCTACACGGCAATCATGATCCTGCCGCTCGCCGGCACGCTGCAGCTCTCGCTGTTCCGCAACATCGAGCAGCACCAGGTCTTCGTCGGGCTGGAAAACTTCCGCATGCTGTTCGGCGATCCCAACTGGTCGGTGGGTTTCTGGAACGCGCTGAGGAACAACACCTGGTTCTTTATCATCCACATGCTGGTGCAGAACCCGATCGGCGTCATGCTGGCCGCGCTTCTGTCCAGCCCGAGACTGAGGTTCGCGGCCTTCTACCGCACGGCGATCTTCGTGCCGACCATCCTGTCCTTCGTCATCGTCGGTTTCGCCTGGAAGCTGATCCTGTCCCCGTTGTGGGGCGTAGCGCCGCATCTGATGGATCTCGTCGGCCTGAAAAGCCTGTTCACGCCATGGCTCGGCAAGGAACAATATGCGCTCACCGCACTCAGCCTGATTTCGGTGTGGCAGTTCGTCGGCATCCCGATGATGCTGATCTACGCCGCCCTGCTGTCGATCCCCGAAGAGGTGATCGAGGCCGCCGAATGCGATGGCATCACCGGCCTGGCGCAGTTCTGGAAGATCAAGCTGCCGCTGATCCTGCCGTCGATCGGCATCATCTCGATCCTCACCTTCGTCGGCAATTTCAACGCCTTCGACCTGATCTACACCGCGCAAGGCGCGCTCGCCGGGCCGAACTATTCGACCGATATTCTCGGCACTTTCCTCTACCGCGCCTTCTTCGGCTTCCAGCTGCAGGTCGGCGACCCCAATATGGGCGCGGCGATCGCCACGATGATGTTCCTGATCATCCTCGGCGGCGTCTGCGTCTATCTCTTTCTCGTCCAGACGCGCCTGCGTCGCTACCAGTTCTGAGGGGCCGAGAGATGAGCACCGCCACCCGTTCCGTACCCCGCACCATCGGCGCCCATGCGATCCTGTTGACCTACACGGTGATCGCGCTGTTTCCGGTGATCCTGGTGATCATGAACTCGTTCAAGTCCCGCGCCGGCATCTTCGGCGCGCCGCTGACGCCGCCGACGCCCAAAACCTTCGACCTGATCGGCTACACCACCGTCATCGGCCAGGGCGACTTCATCCACTATTTCCAGAACAGCCTCGTCGTCACCGTCGCCTCCCTGTTCCTCGTGCTCCTGTTCGGCGCCATGGCGGCGTTCGCGCTGTCGGAATACCGCTTCCGCGGCAACTCGCTGATGGGCCTCTATCTGGCGCTCGGCATCATGATCCCGATCCGGCTGGGCACCGTCGCCATCCTGCAATTGATGGTGGCGAGCGGGCTGGTCAACACGCTGACGGCGCTGATCCTGGTCTACACCGCGCAAGGCCTGCCGCTTGCCGTGTTCATCCTGTCGGAGTTCATGAAGCAGGTGTCCGACGATCTGAAGAATGCCGGCCGCATCGACGGCCTGTCGGAATACACCATCTTCTTCCGCCTGGTGCTGCCGCTGGTCAGGCCCTCGATGGCAACCGTCGCCGTCTTCACCATGATCCCGATCTGGAATGACCTGTGGTTCCCGCTGATCCTGGCGCCGTCGGAAGAAACCAAGACGGTGACGCTCGGCGCGCAGCTCTTCCTCGGCCAGTTCGTCACCAACTGGAACGCTATCCTGGCGGCGCTGTCGCTGGCGATCATGCCGGTGCTGATCCTCTACGTCATCTTCTCGCGGCAGTTGATCCGCGGCATTACTTCCGGAGCGGTGAAGTGAGCGGCGGGGAAGAAGCTATCGTACAGGCCCTCGTCGAGACAGCGAGCCACTATGGATTCCGGGGCGTTCGCGCCAAAAATTTCTACCGAGAGTGGCCGGAGACGATCTGTGTGCTGAACCTTCAGAAGTCTTCCTGGGGTCCGCAATTCTATATCAACGCTGCTGTCTGGTTTGCACGGCTTGGGCCGGAGCGCCGGCCGAAGGAATACAATTGTCACATTCGTTGGCGCGTCAATTCCCAGATGGAAGACGAGCAGTCGAAAGCGTTCGAGCAGGCGCTCAACCTTGAGCATCCCTTGCCTGATGATCAGAGGCTTTCACTGATCAAGGACGGAGTTGATGCCTATGGCTTTCGACTTTTGTCCCGGTGTGACAGCGAAGAAGCAGCCCTGCGGGTCGCAGATGAATGTGAGCCACAGGTGATGGTGGCTCTCGCAGCCCGCAGTCAAGAAAAGGCGAATTGAAATGGCCCAACCCCTGCGTGTCGTCGTCGCCGGCCTCGGCAATATGGGCCGCAGCCATGCGCTGGCCTACCATACCAATCCAGGTTTCCAGATCGCGGCGCTGATCAATCGCTCCGACGTGCCGCTGCCGGACGGGCTGTCGGGTTACGGCATCAGGCGCTCCTTCGACGAGGCATTGCGTGACGAAAAGCCCGATGTCGCCTGCATCGCCACCTATTCCGACAGCCATGCCGACTATGCGGTGAAGGCGTTCGAGGCCGGTTGCCACGTCTTCGTCGAAAAGCCGCTGGCAACGACGGTGGCCGATGCCAGGCGCGTCGTCGCGGCGGCCAAGGCCAACGGCAGGAAGCTGGTGATCGGCTACATCCTGCGCCATCACCCGTCCTGGATCAGGCTCATCGCCGAAGCGCGCAAGCTCGGCGGCCCCTACGTCTTCCGCATGAACCTCAACCAGCAATCCTCGGGCCATACCTGGGAGACGCACAAGCAGTTGATGCAGACGACCTCGCCGATCGTCGATTGCGGCGTGCACTATCTCGACGTCATGCTGCAGATCACCGATGCGAAGCCCGTGGAAGTGCGCGGCATGGGCGTGCGGCTGACCGACGAGGTCGCGCCCTCGATGTACAATTACGGCCACTTGCAGGTGCTGTTCGATGACGGTTCGGTCGGCTGGTATGAGGCCGGCTGGGGGCCGATGATTTCGGAAACCGCCTTCTTCGTGAAGGACGTCATCTCGCCCAATGGCTGCGTGTCGATCGTCATGAAGGAAGGTGTGAAGTCCGATGACATCGACACCCACACCAAGACCTCGACCATCCGCCTGCACAATGCGGCGACCGGCGCGGACGGCAAGTTCGCCAAGCCAGACGAGATGTTGTCGATGGAGGGCGAACCCGGCCATCAGGACCTCTGCGACCTCGAACAGGCCTTCGTGCTGAAGGCAATCCGCGAGGATCTCGATCTCACCAAACATATGGACGACGCGGTCAAATCGCTCGCCGTCTGCCTTGCCGCCGACGAGAGCGTGCGCAGTGGCGCCGCCGTCAAACTCTAGAACAGGGACGAAGCCGTGGGCTCGCTGAACATCGAGAACGTGAAGAAGGCCTTTGGGCCGGTCGAGGTGCTGAAGGGCATCAACCTCGAAGTGAACGACGGCGAGTTCGTCGTTTTCGTCGGGCCGTCCGGCTGCGGCAAGTCGACCCTGCTCAGGGTCATCGCCGGACTGGAGGATTCGACCTCGGGCCGCGTCGTCATCGATGGCGCGGACGTTTCGGCCACGCCGCCGGCCAAGCGCGGCATCGCCATGGTGTTCCAGACCTATGCGCTCTATCCGCATCTGACGGTGAAGAACAATATGGGCCTCGGCCTCAAGCAGGCCGGCACGCCGACCCCGGAGATCGAGCGCCGCATCGGCATCGCCTCGTCGATGCTGTCGCTGGAGCCCTATCTCGAAAGGCGGCCGGCCGAACTCTCCGGCGGCCAGCGTCAGCGCGTCGCCATCGGCCGCGCCGTGGTGCGCGAGCCGAAGCTGTTTCTGTTCGACGAGCCGCTGTCGAACCTCGATGCCGCGCTGCGTGTCAACACGCGGCTCGAGATCGCGCAATTGCACCGCCGGCTGAAGGCGACGATGATCTACGTCACCCACGACCAGGTCGAGGCGATGACCCTGGCCGACAAGATCGTGGTGCTCAACGCAGGGAAAATCGAGCAGATCGGTGGCCCGATGGAGCTCTACAATTCGCCGGCAAATGAGTTCGTCGCCGGCTTCATCGGCTCACCGAAGATGAATTTCGTCGACGGCGCCCGTCTCGGCGAAACCGCCAGGACCATCGGCGTGCGGCCGGAACATCTGACCGTCGATCCGAAATCCGGCTCCTGGAAGGGAACGGTGGTGCACGCCGAGCATCTCGGCGCCGACACCAACCTCTATCTCGACTGCGAGAAGGCCGGGCTGATCACCGTGCGGATTTTTGGTGTTTACGATGCCGAGCCGGGTGCCACGCTGTATGCGACGCCGGATCCGGCGAAGACGTATCGGTTTGGTGCGGATGGGAAGGTGCTGAAGTAGATACGCCGGCGCAGCCCCCTCACCCAGCCTCCGCTTCGCTCGGCTGACCTCTCCCCGAGGGGAGAGGAGATTGTCAGCGCCGACGCCAGTCTCTTCTCCCCAGCGGGGAGAAGGTGGCCGCGAAGCGGCCGGATGAGGGGGCAGCGCCGACCCCGAAATGTACTGCCTAAACGTCCGCCTTGAACGTCTGCTTCTGCTGCCCCAGGCCTTCAATGCCCAGTTCAACCACATCGCCGGCCTTCAAGAACACCGGCGGCTTCATGCCCAGCCCGACGCCGGGCGGCGTGCCGGTGGAGATGATGTCGCCGGGGTGCAGCGACATGAACTGGCTGAGATAGGAAACCAGATACTTGACGCCATAGACCATGGTCTTGGTCGAGCCGTTCTGCATCGTCTTGCCGTTGACGGTCAGCCACATTTTGAGGTTCTGCGGGTCGGCCACTTCGTCTTTGGTCACCAGCCATGGGCCGGTCGGGCCGAAGGTGTCGCAGCTCTTGCCCTTGGTCCACTGGCCCTGGCGCTCGGCCTGGAAGGCGCGTTCGGAGACGTCGTGGGCAACGCTATAGCCGGCAACATAGTCGAGCGCATCGGCCTCGCTGACATATTTGGCGGTTTTGCCGATGACCACGGCCAGCTCGACTTCCCAGTCGGTCTTCTCCGAGCCGCGGGGGATCAGCACGTCGTCATCCGGCCCGACAATGGCCGAGCTTGCCTTCATGAAGATGATCGGCTCCGGCGGCACGGTGGCGCCGGTCTCGGCGGCGTGGTCGGAATAGTTCAGGCCGATGCAGATGAACTTGCCCGTGCCGGCAACGCAGGCGCCGAGGCGCGGGCTGCCGGAAACCGCCGGCAGCGACTTCGGATCTAGCTTGGCGAGTGCTGCCAGCGATGCCGGATCGAGTGCCTTGCCGCCGATATCGGTGACGTGAGCGGAGAGATCACGGATCGTTCCATCCGCATCGAGCAGGCCGGGACGTTCGCTTCCCACCTCGCCATAGCGCAGCAGTTTCATCTAAATCCTTCTCCTGATTGCGGCCTCGCGGCCTTTTGCAAACTTTCCGCCAAGGCGATTGCTCCTTCAAGGAACCGGCGGACCGTACTCACCGACCTGACTACGGACAAGCGCGATCGCCATACAAGATAGCCGGCGCGCGGGATTTTCAGACTGTTCGATCCCCTGTTGAACGCCGGCAACGGGCCAGATCGTCCGGCCCACGCAAGATTCCGCAGTCAGATCGACCAGCCGCCGTCGATATTGTAGGCCTGCCCGGACGTGTACGTGGCGCCGGCCAGGTAGACGGCCAGATCGGCGATTTCCTCCGGCGTGCCGAGCCGGCCCATCGGCTGGCGGGCGATGAAGGCGGCGCGGGCGGCATCATAGTCGCCTTGCGCGTGCATGCGGTCCTGCAGCGACGGGCTCTCGACCGTGCCGGGGCAGATGGCGTTGCAGCGTATGCCCTTGCCGACATAGTCGGCGGCTATCGCCTTGGTCAGGCCGATGACCGCGGCCTTGGTCAGGCCATAGACGAAGCGGTTGGGCACGCCCTTGGTGGAACTGGCCAGCGAGGCCATGTTGATGATCGATCCGTCGCCGCGTTCCAGCATGCCGGGCAGCACGGCCCGGCTGGTGCGGATCATGGCGCGGACATTGAGGTTCAGCGCGAAATCGAGGTCGCCGTCCTTCATCTCCAGGATCGAGCCCGAATGGACGAAACCGGCGCAATTGAACAGCACGTCGACGACACCGATCTCGGCAAAGGCGGCGTTGACGGCTTCGTCGTTGAGCACGTCCAGCTTGCGGGTCTTGATCCCTGGCGTCTTGGCGAGTTCCGCCAGCAGCGTCTCGTTGATGTCGGTGGCGTAGACGATGGCGCCGGCTTTTGCGAAGGCCAGTGCGCTCGCCTTGCCGATCCCTTGCGCCGCTGCCGTGACGACAACGACCTTGCCTGCCAGATCCGCCATGCTGTTCTCCTCGTCCGCTGGGATAGTCCGGGTCTACCTGCGGCTGGCCAAGGCGTCATGTGCCAGTCACGCGTGATCGTGCAGCCTGCGCCGTTGACCGTTCACTGATAAAGATGTTTTTTCTCGTTAAAGAACATCTGTCCGGGCGTCAAGCCCGAACACGATCTGAACAGTACCGGCAGGCCATCAATCGCCGTAAGGCACCCAGACATTCTTGACCTCGACGGCGCGGCGTAGGAAGGCGTCGCCGGCGGCTTGGTCGGATGCCCAGTCGATGCCGCGGCCATTGCCGCTCCAGACGCGCTTGAGGTTGCCGATGGACTCGGCTTCCGCCTTGGCGCAGGTCTCGGCATCGGCGAACACCCAAAGCCCGTCGACATCGTCATGCTTGGCCAGCACGCCGGCGAGTTCGGCGCTGCGACCGGTGACGATGTTGATGGCGCCTGAGGGAATGTCGGAATATTCGATGACCTGGTAAAGATCGGTCGCCAGCAGCGGGTAGCGCTCCGACGGCACTGCGACCACGGTGTTGCCCATCGCAAGTGCGGGTGCAATCAGCGAGATCAGGCCGAGCAGCGGCGAGGCATCCGGCGCGACGATGCCGACGACGCCGACCGGCTCGTGCAGCGCCAATGTCACGGCACGCGCGGGCGGTTGGTGCACGCGGCCCTCGAATTTGTCGGCCAGACCGGCATAGAGGAACAGCCGCTCGATGGATTGTTCTACCTCTTCCCGCGCGGCCTTGGGCGTGGCGCCGGTCAATTCGGTGAGACGGGCGGCGAACTCGCCGGCGCGGCCGGAAAGGTTCTCGGCCAGATAATAGAGCACCTGGGACCTGTTATAGGCGGTCGCCTCCGGCCAGGCCTTGGCACCGCGGGCGGCGGAGACGGCATCGCGGATATCCTTGCGGCTACCGAGCCCAACTTCGCCGGCAAGCTTGCCTTTGGCGGTGGCGATGGCGAGCGAATAATTGCCGTCCGGCCGTACCTGCTTGCCGCCGATGAACAGCTTTGCCGTACGGTCGATTGCCGCGCCGTCGGCCTGCTCGACCGGTTGCGCCGACATCGTCGCCGGCTTGATGACCGGGCCGAGCGGCAATTTTGCCGTGAGATATTCGAACATACCCTCGCGCCCGCCCTCACGACCGAAACCACTCTCGCGGTAGCCGCCGAAGCCACAGGCGGCGTCGAACATGTTGGTGCCGTTGACCCAGACCACGCCGGCCTTCAATTGCGGCGCGACGTGCAGGGCAAGGTTGACGTTCTCGCTCCACACCGAGGCGGCGAGGCCATAGCGCGTGTTGTTGGCGAGCTCGATCGCTTCCTCGGTGTTGCGGAAGGTCATGGTCGCCAGAACAGGGCCGAACACCTCTTCTTGCGCCAATATGTTAGCTGGCGAAACACCTGTGGCGAGCGTCGGCAGATGGTAGTAGCCGGAGGACGGCAGCCCGGCATCCGGCTGCCAGCAAACAGCGCCCTGTCTGGCGCCTTCGGCAACCAGGCCCTTGACGCGCTCGAGCTGGGTCAGATCGACCAGCGGGCCGATATCGGTGTTCTTGTCGAGCGGGCTGCCGACGCGCAGCCGGCTCATCCGCGTCTTGACCTTGGCGATCAGGGCGTCGGCTATGCCTTCCTGCACCAGGAGCCGCGAACCGGCGCAGCAGACCTGGCCCTGGTTGAACCAGATGCCGTCGACCAGGCCTTCGACGGCGCTGTCGAGATCGGCATCCTCGAAGACGATGAAAGCCGATTTGCCGCCGAGCTCCAGCGACAGTTTCTTGCCCGAGCCGGCGGTGGCCTTGCGGATGATCTTGCCGACCTCGGAAGAGCCGGTAAAGGCGATCTTCTGGACGCCGGGATGGTTGACGATGGCGACGCCGGCCTCAGGGCCGCCCTGGACGATGTTGACGACGCCCTTCGGCACGCCGGCACGCTCGCAAATCTCGGCGAACAGGATGGCGGTCAGCGGCGTGAACTCGGCCGGCTTCAGCACCACGGTGCAGCCGGCGGCGAGCGCCGGCGCGATCTTCCAGGCCAGCATCAGCAACGGAAAGTTCCACGGGATGATCTGGCCGACGACGCCGACACCCCTATGGCCGGGGAAATCCCTGTCCAGCGCCTGCGCCCAGCCGGCATGGTGGATGAAATGGCGGATCGCCAGCGGCACGTCGATATCGCGGCTTTCGCGGATCGGCTTGCCGTTGTCGATAGTCTCAAGCACCGCGAACAGGCGCTGATGCCGCTGCATGGCGCGGCCGATGGCATAGAGTACTTTGGCACGCTGATAGCCTGAGGCTGCCGACCACTTCGGCAGCGCCTTGGCGGCGGCCGCAACCGCCGCGTCGATATCGGCGGCATTGGCGTCCGAGACCTCGGCCAGCAGCTTGCCGGAAGACGGCTCGCTGGTCTCGAAGGTCTTGCCGCCGGCAGCGGCTTTCCAGTCGCCGCCGATGAACAGCGCCTTGCCGAAATCGCGCGCGGCAAGCCAGGCGTCGGCCTCGTTGCGGGCCTCCGGTGCCGGGCCGTATTCCATGGCGTGATAGCGATCGAGAATGTTCATCAGGTGCCTCCTTCACCCTCCCGCCTGGGAGGGTCGATCGGCAAAAGCCGATCGGGGTGGGGGTAAAGGCTTACGCCATCGCGTGGCGATGATTGGCCGAATAATGTCCGGTCAGATGATGCTCGAGCTGGCGCTCGATGTCGGTCAAGAGGCTCGACGCGCCGAAGCGGAACAGGTCCGGCTCCAGCCATGGCCGGCCGAGCTCTTCCTTCATCAGCACCAGCCAGTCGAGCGAGGCCTTGGCCGTGGAAATGCCGCCGGCCGGCTTGAAGCCGATGAGATAGCCGGTTTCCTCGAAATAGGCCCTGATGGCACGCACCATGGCGAGGCCGACGGGCAGCGTCGCGTTGACGCTTTCCTTGCCGGTCGAGGTCTTGATGAAATCGGCGCCCGCCATCATCGCCACCATCGAGGCCAGCATGACATTGCGCAGCGTGGCGAGGTCGCCGGTGCCGAGGATGACCTTCAGATGCGCATCACCGCAGGCGGCGCGCATCGAGACGATCTCATTGTAAAGCCCCCGCCACTTGGCGCCGAACACCAGGCCGCGCGGGATGACGACGTCGATCTCGTCGGCGCCGTCACGGACCGAGGCCTCGATCTCCTGCAGACGGGTCGACAGCGGCGCCAGGCCATGCGGAAAGGCGGTGGAGACGGCGGCGACATGGATGCCAGTGCCGCGCACCGCATCGACGGCGGTGGCAACGAAGGGGTGGTAGACGCAGACGGCGGCCGGGCGGATGATTTCACCTGATATGCCGAGGCCCTCGACAATGTCGCGGCGGAACGGGTTGATCGCCTTGGCGCAGAGCCGGCGCACGCGCTCCTCGGTGTCGTTGGAATTCAGCGTCGTCAAATCCATGCAGGCG
>NZ_RZRR01000620.1:0-3441 GCF_003998555.1 Mesorhizobium sp. M7A.F.Ca.CA.002.09.1.1
CTCGAAAGACTGCGCCGGACCGGCCGCACCGATGCGGCAGCGGCCCTCGAGCAGCGCCACCCGGCACCGCCGCCACGGCGCAAATCCCTGAACTGACCGGCCGGCGGCACTTGGCCGTGCCCTAGCAGCCAGTTGCCGCTGCCTCACGACAGGCCGGCCGGTTCGCCCTATCTCCATGCCGCCGGTCGGGTTTGGACCCGGCGATATGGAGGATGGGATCACGTGACACCGACGCCGATTGCCCGTCGCGAAGCGGCGCCCTTGCCTGTCGCAGCACTGATGGGCGCCATGGTGTCGATCCAGATCGGCGCCACCTTCGCCAAAGGCCTGTTCCCGCAGATCGGCGCGCAAGGGACGACGACGCTCAGGCTGGTCATCGGTGCGCTGATGCTGATCGCGGTGCTGCGGCCCTGGCAGATGCGGCCCTCGCGTGCCACCATGCCGTGGCTGGTCGCTTATGGAGTGACGCTCGCCGCCCTCAACCTCCTGTTCTACGCAGCGCTGGCCAGGATTCCGCTCGGCATCGCGGTGGCGCTGGAGTTTACCGGCCCGCTTCTGGTGGCGACCTTGACTTCGCGGCGCGCCAGCGACTTTGCCTGGATCGCGCTGGCGGTGGCCGGCATCCTGCTGTTGTCGCCCTTCGTTCGTTCCCTCGCGCCGCTTGATCCGATCGGGGTGATGCTGGCGCTGGCGGCCGGCGGCTTCTGGGCGCTCTACATCGTGCTGGCCCAGAAGGCCGGCGCGGAGCTTGGCACCCGCACCACCGCCTACGGCATGGCCATCGCCGCCGTGCTGGTGCTGCCCTTCGGTGTCGCCCAGGCGGGATCCGCGCTGCTGGCCCCGTCGATCCTGGTCAGCGCGCTGCTCGTCGGCCTGTTTTCCAGCGCATTGCCGTTCTTCCTGGAGATGGTGGCGCTGACCCGCATGCCGGCGCGCATCTACGGCACGCTGACCTGCCTGGAGCCTGGGCTTGGTGCACTGGCCGGCTTCCTGTTCCTGCATGAAAGCCTGACCGCGACGCAACTGGCCGGGATCGCTGCCGTTGTTGTCGCCGCCTTCGGCACGGCGCTGACATCACGGCCGCCGGTTCCATCGCCGGAGTAGGGGAACGATTCGTCGGCACTGGGTATTTTCGAGTAATCCGAAATTCAGCCAGCCAGATCCGCGAAATCAGGCCAATCCTTGTTCAGGACGGCACTGAAATTGTCGCCTGGCGCACAAGTATTTCCGGCTCTGGACAGACCGTGATCTGGTCCAATACGGTGCGTGTCGAAGTGAAGACGCGATTGTAGAAAAGGCCGGTCGTCCCTTGCAAAAGAACGTCTTCTCATCGGCGGATCTGCCGCCGCATCTGGATCATCGCGCACGCTTCGCGCTCTGGCAGGACGTCCATGTCGCCGAGATATGGTCGGTCGAATACACGATTTCGGAAAGACTGTCGTTCGAAGCCGCGATCGAAGCCACCGCTGTCGGGTCGCTGGTGCTTGGACAGATGGCCGGGACGATACGTCATGCCAGCCGCAAGGCGGGCAATATCGCCGCCGACGGTCGCGACGGCTATCTGCTGCTGGTCAACAATGGCGATACGGTGCTCAGCGGCACGCAGATTGGCCGCGATTATCACGTCGGCAAAGGCGAGGCCGCCCTGGTCTCGGCTTCGGAAGCGTTGCAGATGACCGGCGGCGACAGCAATGTCTGGGCCAATGTGGTGCTTCCCCGTGCCGTGCTGGAAAATGCCTTCGCTCATATAGAGGATCGGCTGGCGTTGACCGTCGGCGCCGACAATGAGGCGCTCGGCATGCTCAAGCGCTATTGCAGCTTCCTGGAAGCAGGCCCGGCCCTGGTCTCGCCCGACCTCATCGGCCACGCCACCGAAACCATCGTCGACCTGATCGGCCTGGCGACCGGCGCCAAGGGCGAAGCGGCCGAACTGGCGGGCCTGCGCGGTCTGCGCGCGGCAAGGCTGCAGGCCATACTGCAGAAGATGCGGGACAATTTCGCCGATCCCGCCATTTCGGCGCAGGGCGTTGCCGGGCAATTGCGGCTCTCGGTCCGCTATGTCCATGACCTGCTGCAGGAAACCGGGGTGAGCTTTGCCGAGCGCATTCTCGAACTGCGCTTGCAGAGGGCGCATCGGATGCTGTCCGACAGGCGCAACGACCGCATGCGGATCAGCGAGATCGCGCTGCTCAGCGGTTTTTCCGACGTGTCCTATTTCAACCGCTGCTTCCGCCGCCGCTTCGGCTCGACGCCGGGCAGCGCCAGATAGTTTCCGACAGCCACCGAATGCACGGCGCGCCGATCGACTGAGGCTGAAAAGCCACACCGACCGGGAAAGCGCCGTGGTGCTTTCCCCGACAATTCGGGTGCGGCCCAGCCCAAGACGCGGCCGGCGGACAATGCAACACCGGATTTCTCGACAACAGCTGGATCTCCGCAGCTCATTTGTGCGGCGGGGAAGCAACATGGGGCGGCAGACAACAATGAAAATTCTTCTTCTCGCAACGGCCTTCATTCTCGCGCCGCTCGGTGTGGCGTGTGCGGCTGATATCAATGAGGTTTCGCCTGTTGCATCCGGCTACGACTGGTCCGGACTCTATGCCGGCGTCGACATCGGCTACGCGGCCGGAAAATCCAATCTGTTCATCGCCGGCGGCGGACTGGGCGGGGCCACCGATCTCAACGTTGGCGTCGATCCGAACGGATTTATCGGCGGCGTCCATATCGGCGCGAATTACCAGATGGAGAACAGCTTCGTGATCGGCGCCGAGGCCGACATTGCGTATGGCAACATAGATGGGCTGACGGCCCTCGACGCCGGCGGCGGCGGCGTCACCACGTTGCTCAAGAGCGAACTCAAATGGTCCGGGTCGGCGCGGCTGCGGGCCGGCTATGCTTTCGATCGGACCTTGCCCTACATCACTGCAGGCGTCGCTGCGGCCAAGTATGAGCTTATTGCGGTCAGCGCCGGTGGCCCTGCCGCCGAAGTAACGCTCCACAGCGACAGCCATGTCGGCTGGACGGTTGGCGCCGGCATCGAGCACGCCTTCACCGACAGGTGGATCGCTCGAGCTGAGTATCGCTACTCGGACTTCGGCAGCCAGGACCTCTCGGTGGCCGCCGGCCTGCCCACGGAAACCCATGTCGACCTCCAGACACAGGATATCCGGGTCGGGCTCAGCTACAAGTTCTGATCCGCTGAAGCTGCTGATCTCCCCCTTGAGGGGGGGTGAGGAGTGGTCCGCGCAGCGGACGGAAAGCCAATCGCTTGGCTTTCCGAACGACGAACGCCTGGAACGGAAGCGAAGGGCCGGGTCCGGCAGGCCAGAGGGGGCGGTCCGGCTGGGCTCGGCCTGCTGTTGCGGATGACGTTGGCGCTTTACGCGCGGCGACCCCTCTGTCGTCTCCGTGGCGCTTTGTTCTTGATCTCACGGTTAGTGG
>NZ_RZRR01000621.1:0-3441 GCF_003998555.1 Mesorhizobium sp. M7A.F.Ca.CA.002.09.1.1
CTTCCGCGCCGAGGAGACCTACGACCCGCCGACGCTGCCCCTCGATGCCAAGGGCCAGGGCAAACCCTACGCCGTTTACGGCTATGGCGCGCAGATCGCCGAACTGGAGGTCGATCTCAAGCTCGGCACGGTGAAGCTGATCAAGATCACCGCCGCGCATGATGTGGGCAAGGCGATCAACCCGCTGCTGGCCGAAGGCCAGATCGAGGGCGGTATCGCGCAAGGCATCGGCATGGCGCTGATGGAAGAGTACATCCCCGGCCGCACCGAGAACCTGCACGACTATCTCATCCCGACCATTGGCGACGTGCCGCCGATCGAGACCATCCTGATAGAAGTTCCGGATCCGGAAGGACCCTTTGGCGCCAAGGGTTTGGGCGAGCATGTGCTGATCCCGACTGCGCCGGCAATCCTCAACGCCATCCGCCACGCCACCGGCGTTCTGATCACCAAGGTTCCGGCGACGCCGACGCGTATCCGCGCTGGCATCCGCGAAAAAGATGGCATCCGCGAAAAGGAGGCACGCCGATGAGCGAGCTTGCCGAACGCTTCGAAACCCATGATCCCGGTGAGAAGCTGGTGGCGGAGAAGATCCGCTGCGATGCCTGTCCGGTGATGTGCTACATCGCTGATGGTCGCACCGGCGCCTGCGACCGCTACGGCAATGTCGGCGGCAGGATCGTGCGGATGGACCCGCTGACCATCCTCGACCATGCGGCCGAGGCCGGCGCGGCAATCGTGCCGTTCGTCGCCGAGGGCGAACAATGGGACGGCGAACTGGTCAACACCGGCCGCCGCTTCGTCACCGCAATCGGCGCCGGCACCACCTATCCCGACTACAAGCCGGCGCCGTTCATCGTCAGCCAGGAAGTCGAAGGCGTCGATCTCGTCACCGTCGTCACGGAAGGCATTTTTTCGTACTGCGGCGTCAAGGTGAAGATCGACACCGACCGGCATATCGGACCCGAGACGGCTATTGTGCGATCGCAAGGCGAGGCAATCGGCCATGTCACGACGGGCGAGTATGGCTCGCAGATGCTGTCGCTGGGCGGCGTGCATCATCTGACCGGCGGCTCGAAGGCCGAAGGACGCGCCACCTGCGACGCGCTGCTCAATCTGTGCAACCGCAAGCCGGTGGAACTCGCCATCGACGGCGGCGCCACCATAACAGTCGAAGCCGGCAAAGCGCCTGTCATCGACGGCAAGCAGGAACATCGCATGCGCGTCGGCTGCGGCTCGGCGACCATCGGCATGTTCGCCACGCAATGGCGCGGCCTTGTCGACGAGGTGGTGGTGGTCGACGACCACATCACCGGCGTCGTTTCCGAGCATCAGGCCGGCAAGGTGCTGGGCTGGCAGGACACAGGGATAAAGATCATCGGCCGCCGTTCGACGCCGGGCCGCTATTTCAAGGTGTCCGAGCCAGGCCTCGGCTGGGGCGGCACCAGCATTTCAGACCCGCTGTCGATCCTTGGCGAGTGGAACGCCAAGAAGGGTGCGCGGCCGGGCCTGTCGCTGCTGATGGTTTCGACCACCGGCGAGCAATTCGCCTATTACGAGCTCGACGACGAGTTGAAGCCGGTGCAAAAACCGTTTCCGGAACGGCTGCAAAAATCGGTCGGCCTGATCGAGGACAATTGCGAGCCGGCTTTGTGCACGGTGCTGTTCATCGGCGGCGCCGGCGGTTCGCTGCGCGCCGGCGTCACCGAAAACCCGGTCAATCTCACCCGCTCGGTTCAGGGCCTGACCACCTATGTCACGGTCGGCGGTGCGCCGGTCTATGTCTGGCCGGGCGGCGGCATCACCCTGATGGTCGATGTCACACGGGTGCCGGAAGGCGCCTTCGGCTATGTGCCTACACCGGCGCTGGTGGCGCCGATCGAATTCACGCTGCGCCGCGACGACTATGTCAGGCTCGGCGGGTACGAGGCCGAGATCCGCAGCGTCGAGGATATTGTCGCAAAAGGCGGTGAGTACCTGAATCCGCGCCGCGGCACAGGCGCCGAAACCAACAATCCATGGCCGCCACTCGCGCAGCTACGTCGTGCCGGCTCGAACGGGGCCGGGTGATGCAAGGCCCGCAAGCCCATTGGCTGCAGGACGGCAAGCGGCTGCATCTCAACCACGGGCCGATCGACCTGATCGTCGAGGTTTTTGGTGAGGCGGATGAATGCCGCCGAGCCTATGAACAGGCCATAGCGCGGTTCCAGACGATCCTGGTGGAGCTGGTCGAGGAACTCCCCGAATTGCGGCTGCCGGCGTTTTTCCTGGCGCCGCGCACCTTCGCCGGCCCGACGGCGCGCCGCATGGAGGCAGCCGTCATGCCCCTGGCGGAATGCTTTATAACTCCGATGGCGGCCGTCGCGGGATCGGTAGCCGACGAAATGCTCGCCGCATTGCTTGCCGGTCGCAAGATCGAGCGCGCCTATGTCAACAATGGCGGCGACTGCGCGCTCCATATCGGCAAGGGCCAGTCGATGGGTCTGGCGGTTGCCGGTACCGGCAACGGCATGACCGACCGGATCACGATCCGCGCGGAAGATGGCGTTCGCGGCGTCGCCACCAGCGGTTGGCGTGGCCGCTCCTTCTCGCTTGGCATTGCCGACGCCGTCACCGTTCTGGCGCGGACCGGCGCCGAAGCCGATGCGGCGGCGACGCTCATCGCCAACGCGGTGGACCTGCCCGGCAATCCCGCCATCAAGCGCATTTCCGCACACGAACTGTCGCCCGACAGCGATCTCGGCTCGCGGCTGGTGACGCAAGGCGTCGGCACGCTTGCCCTTGGCGAAGTGGCGCGCGCGCTGGACAATGGCCTTGCCGTCGCCGAAGATTTTCGCCGGCGGGGGCTTATTGCCGGGTCGGCGCTGTTTCTCGGCGGCGAGATCCGCATCAGTGGCTCGGTTGCGCTTGCCGCGCCCAACGAAACTTCGAGGGAGGAAGTTGCCCATGCCTGAGTTTCCGATCCGCAAGATCGCGGTTCTGACCGAAGAGATCTTTCACGAGGGCGGGCCGGTGGCCAAGGTGCCGCGCCGCCGTGCCGCCGCCATGGCGCTGGTAAAGAACCCGTTCGCCGGGCGCTATGTCGAGGAGCTGCAGAGCGCCATGGACGATCTCAAGCCGCTCGGCCTGCTGCTCGCCGACCGGCTGATCGCGGCGCTCGGCGGCGACGTCAAGCAGATCGACGGCTACGGCAAAGGCGCCATTGTCGGCACCGCAGGTGAGCTGGAACACGGCGCCCTCTGGCATGTGCCCGGCGGCTACGCCATGCGCGAGCGGCTCGGCGACGCCAAGGCGATCGTGCCGTCGGCCAAGAAGGTCGGCGCTTTCGGTTCGAAGCTCGACGTGCCGCTCGGCCACATCAACGCCGCCTATGTGCGCAGCCATTTCGACGCCATGGAAGTCGGCATGTCCGATGGTCCGTGCCCCGACGAGATCCTGTTC
>NZ_RZRR01000622.1:0-3440 GCF_003998555.1 Mesorhizobium sp. M7A.F.Ca.CA.002.09.1.1
CTATCCCGGCTGGTATCGCGGCCGCACCACCCACATCCATTTCAAGGTCTTCCCCGACGACAGGTCGGTGATGACCGGCCAGTTGTTTTTCCCCGACAGCCTCAGCGAGCAGATCTTCACCTCTGTCGCGCCCTACAATGACCGGCCCGGCAAGCGCGACACTTCAAATGCCGATGACGGCATCGCCAGGCGGGCCGGATCGCAATCGCAGGCTGCGCTGCGCGAGTTGGAGGATGCCTATCAGGCGCTGATGATCGTGGCGGTGAAGTCCGGCTGAGCGTTCCCTCACGCACCTTGTCAGCGGCGAAAACTCCGGTCACGAATTCGTTTGTCATCTAACTGAAATAAACATCTGGCATTAGCCACGGCGGACACCACAATGCTTGCCGGCAAAGCTGTTTGAAGCACCGGAATCTTTTTGATCGTCGATTGCCAACCGGCCGGCTGCCTCTATGCTGCCCGCACCGGTACGGCCGAAGAGGGAAGACCATGGCCAAGGCGGACAAGACTGCGACAATGAGCCGGCTGCATTCCGCGGCAAGGCTGGCAAGGACGGCGCTGGCTGCCCGGCTTCTGGCGCACGGCTTCTATGCCGGCCAGGACCAGATCATGCTGGCGCTCGACCGTGAGGACGGCCAGACGCCGGGCAATCTTGCCGGACGTCTCGGCGTGCGCCCGCCGACGATCACCAAGACCATCAACCGGCTGCAGGCCCAGGGGTTCCTGGAGAAGCGCGCTTCTGAAGCCGATGCCCGCCAGGCCCACATCTTTCTCACCGATACAGGCCGCGACATCATCCACGCCATCGAGAAATCGGTGAAGAAGACCGAAAAGCAGGCGCTGAAGGGCCTCGACAAGAAGGACCAGAAGTCGCTGTTCAAACTGCTTGCCCGCATCGAGGCCAACCTCTCGAACGAGGAATTGGTGCTCATCGACGACGACGCCGAGTCGGACGACTGACCGGCGGATTGTCGCGGCAGGCGATCAAGCCGCCGCGGCAGAGCCCTGGATCAGCGACGACCAGCGTCCCGGTGTCATGCCGAACGCCTTCTTGAACTGCCTGATGAAATGGCTCTGGTCGCTGAAGCCGGCTTCGACCGCGATCTGCGCCAACGGTTCGCCGGCGGCGATCATCCGCCGCGCACGCTGAAGCCGGCGCATCACCAGGAAGCGATGCGGACTGGTCGAGAACGCCGCGCGGAAATGCCGTGACAAGGCATAGCGGTCGAGCCCGGTTATGGCTTCCAGTTCGCCGGAGCGCACCGGCCGGGTCAGGTTTTCCGTGAGATAGTCGCGCGCCAGTGCAGCCGCCCGCCACGCCGTCCTGGTCATCGGCTTTGCCGGCTGGCCACCATGCCGGGTCAGGCTTTGCATCAGTTGGACCAGGAAATCGTCGACGAACAGGTCGTCGAGTTCCTGCTCCAGCGGCCCCAGCGCCGAAAGCAGCGTTGCGCAAAAGGCGGCGTCCGTCACCACGCCATCCCTCACAAAAGGCAGCGAAGCGCCGCCGAGGCAGTCGAGCATCAGCGACGGCTCCAAATAGAGCATTCGGTAGCGCAGGCCGTCCTCGGTGCCGGCGCCGCCGTCATGCAGTTCGTCGGGGTGTAGCACGATGATCTGGCCTGGAAGGCTGTGACGCGCAGCACCAAGATAGCGAAACGTCTGCACACCGTGCAGCGTTACCCCGATCGCATAGGTGTCGTGGCGATGCAGGTCGAACGCGCTGCCATGGAAGCGTGCCTCGATCCGCTCCATGCCTGCGGGATCGGGGGCGGAGATAATACGGTTTTCCGCCGCATCGATGCACAAACGTCCAAGACCCTCGAAGGCCTGGCTGTCTAGATCGTGCGACATCGTCTCCTTAAGCCTCGCATTGGGGCACAAACCGAATGGCCAATGTCTCATGTTCGATACGAAATTTGCAATCGTGCTCAGGGAAGATCTGGCGGTCTGGCAGAAACTCAACGTCACCGCCTTCCTGACCAGCGGCATCGTCGCGCAGTTTTCCGATATCATCGGTGAACCCTATCGCGACCGCGCCGGCAATCTCTATAACCCGCTGTCGATCCAGCCGGTCATCGTTTTGTCCGCCGACCAGGCCACGCTGGGCACGATCCACCGGCGCACATTGGAGCGCGGCGTGACCACCTCGCTCTATGTCGAGGAGATGTTTTCGACCGGCTTTGACGCGGCCAACCGCGCCGTCTTCGCCGAATTTGCGCCTGAAGACGCCAAGGCGGTCGGGATCGCGCTTCGCGCCGACAAGAAGCTGGTCGACAAGATCACCAAGGGCGCCCGTATGCACCCGTAGCTTCAGAGGCATCGACTAAGCCTGCCGCCGACACTTGTTGTGCCAGCCGGCTTTGGCGTGGCGACAGCCGACAATTGGCTTGCCGGGAGCCGGCAATTCCCGCAAAGGTGGGTCCAGCCCAGCTCCCACCCGGCCTGCAAGTGAGTGCTCCCCAAAGACATGTAGAAAGCGCGACGCCCCCGGTGGCGATCCTGTGCATGCTTTCCACTTACGTCTGCTTCACCTTCCTCGACACATCAAGCAAATACCTCGTCCTCGCCGGCATTTCCGTGCTGGTCGTTGCCTGGGTGCGCTTTGCCGTGCATGTCATCCTGGTCGGCACCCTGTTGCGCGGCTGGCGCCAACCCATGCGGTTTCGCCCGATCAACCTGCCTGCGCATATCCTGCGCGGGGCTTTCCTGTTCGGATCGACCATATTCAATGTCCTGGCGCTCAAATCCCTGCAACTGGCCGAGACAACCTCGATCTATTTCTTTGGGCCGATGGTGATCACGGCGCTGGCCGGTCCGCTGCTTGGCGAGTGGGCGGGCTGGCGGCGCTGGCTGGCCATCCTGGCGGCCTTTGCCGGCGTCCTCATCATCACCCGACCGGGCGTCGGCGTGTTCGGCATCGGACATCTCTTCGCGCTCGGCTCGATGCTGTCGAACTGCTTCTACGTCATCATGACGCGCCGCATGTCGGCGACCGAGACATCGGAGAGCCTCATCCTGTTTTCGGCGCTGGCGCCGGCGCTGCTGCTGTTGCCCCTGCTGCCGTTTTCGTTTTCCTTGCCGCATGACGGCTGGCACTGGTTCGTGCTGCTGATGCTCGGCGTGTTCGGCGGCGTCGGTCACTGGCTGCTCGTCCAGGCCTACCGGCTGGCGACGACCACGGCTTTGGCGCCCTATCCCTATTCGCAGATGGTGTGGATGATCATTTCCGGATGGATCGTCTTCAAGCAGTTTCCCGACCGCTGGACGCTGGTCGGCGCCGCCATCATCGTCGCCAGCGGCCTCTACATCGTCCATCGCGAGCATAGGCTTCGGCTGCGGAGCCGCGCGGCCTCGGACGTCGAGGCCGAGGCGTTGGCAAAAAAACTTTGATTTGCCCCCGATCGGTGGCATAACGCCGCCTTTAAACAGTTTAGGTC
>NZ_RZRR01000623.1:0-3435 GCF_003998555.1 Mesorhizobium sp. M7A.F.Ca.CA.002.09.1.1
ATCGCATGCCGAGGAAGCGACGCAGATTGAACAGCGTGTAGGCCAGCGTGAAGCCGGCGATCGGCAGCACGTCGGCCCAGACCGTGCCCTTGGTGGCAAAAGTGTGAAAGATCGTCGAGCCGATGCCGATCGCCACCACCCACCAGGCCAGAACCTCGGCGAAGGCGCCGGTGCCCAGCCTTCGCACCTCGCGCACGCCCCACAGGCCGGCGGCGATGAAGGCGAAGTTGGTCAGGGCGTTGACCGGTTCGGACCAGAATTCCGGGCCGGTCCGCTCGCAATAGAGGTCGACCGGCGCCAAAAACGTTTGCCACATCGCGATTGCCGCCCGAATCGGTTTCTATCCTGAAGCGCAGATCCTTCCTATTGCGGCGTTGCGGTCGGCTGCAACGGCAAAATTTCACCGCAACGTGACTTCCCGTTGACTTCCGGTTCTGCCACATATTTCAGCAATCAAGATAAAGCCGGCATCACCGGCGGGAATCGGAATGGCCATGGCCTCGCGAAAATCATTGTGGCTGGCAGCTCTTGCGCTGGCCTTCTCGGCGTCTGCCGGCGCCGGGCATGCCGGCGAATCCGATCGCGCCCAGACCGACCGGGTCCAGATCGAAAAGCCATTGGGCGTGGTCGAGCTGTTCACCAGCCAGGGCTGCAGTTCCTGCCCGCCGGCCGATACTCTGTTCTCCGAACTTGCCGCCAAGGAAGACATCGTCGCGCTCGCCTATCACGTCGACTACTGGGACTATCTCGGCTGGCAGGACACGCTCGGCCGCAAGGAGAACACCGAGCGGCAATACGACTATATGCGCGCCTTCGGCAGCCGCTCCGTCTATACGCCGCAGGCCGTCATCAATGGCCGCGTCCATGTCAACGGCGCCAACCGCGGCGAGGTCGATGGTGCGCTCGCCCGCATGGCCAAGAGCGGTGAAGGCATGCGCGTCGCCGTCAAGGTCAGCCGTACCAGCGATCGCGTGATGATCGACGCCGGCGATGCCGGCAACGGCCCCAGCGACGCCCATGTCGTCATCGTCTATTTCGACCCGCCGCAGACGGTCAAAGTCGGCGAGGGCGAAAATACCGGCCGCAAGATGACCTACTGGAACGCCGTCACCGGCATCCAGACCGCCGGCATGTGGCATGGCAAGGCACAGCGCTACGAACTGCCGATGAGCGAGATTGCCAAAAAGGGCGGCTGCGCCGTGCTGCTGCAGTCGGTCGGCAAGGACGGCATGCCCGGTCCCATTCTCGGCGCCGCATTCATCCACAAGCCTTGAGATAGAGCGCTCAAACCCCTGCCGCGGTAGCGCGAAGGTTCACCTATCACCAGCCAATAAAAAACCGACGTCAGCTTGCTTCTGACGCCGGTCATTTAGGTTTTGGGATCGTCGCTCCCGGTTCTTCCGAGGAAGAGCCGAGGTTGGTTCGATCCGACGCAGACCCGTGGGCGGGGGGCTTGGGGTTTACGAGCCGGTGCCGGACCGAACCGTCTCAGGCAACGCCGGTAAATTCGTCGGACATTGGGGCATGAGCGCGGATAAAAAAAGGCAGAAATGTGGCGGAACATCACCAATTCCAACACGGCGTTTCATAAAAGTGACTGGACGTGACGGAAACGGCGCGGCGCGGGGCTCGGTTCGCCGGGCCTTGCAATTCAGTCGCGAACACGCCAACTTTGGTTGGCAAAGATTCATTTTGAAGGATCGAGGCATGACCGATGACAGTGGCGGGACGGGGGATGGGGACGCATCCGCAATAATCCCGCTGCACGAGGCGCGACGCGAACGTCTCGATCAGCCGGTGCGGTTCGACCGACGCGAGCTGGACCAGATCCTCAGGCTCTACGGACGCATGGTCGCCGCCAATGAATGGCGCGACTACGCCATCGATCATCTCGCCGACCGCGCTGTCTTTTCCGTCTTCCGCCGCACCAGCGAAGTGCCGCTGTTCCAGATCGTCAAGGATCCGAAACTGGCCCGCAAGCAGGGCGCCTTTGCCGTCATCGCCGCCGGCGGCCGCATCTTGAAACGCGGCCAGGAACTCGGCCGCGTGCTCGGTGTGTTCGACAGCAAGTTGAAGCTGGTCGAAGCCTGAGCAGGGAATTAGAGCAGGGGAATTGAAGAAATGGAGAATTGATGAGTTGAAGAAAAGGCCTCGGCGTCATCTGTTGCCGCCGCTTCTTTTTATTCTTCAGTTCTTCAATTGCGCAATTCTTCAGTTCCTTCTTCAGTCCCCTCTAAGGCGAAACTTCCGCTCTGGCAGCGAACTCGGATCGGGCGGCGCCGATGCCCCGCCATTCAGCGACAGCTGCATGAACACCGTGTCCAGCCAGCGCCCGTGCTTGTAGCCGGAGCCTTCCAGGCGGCCCGAATGGCGAAAGCCGAGCTTTTCGTGCAGCCGCACCGAGGCGCTGTCGGGACGGCCATCGCCGATCACCGCGATGATCTGGCGAAAGCCCGCCGTCGTCACCGCCTCGATCAGGCTTTGCATCAGCTTGAGCCCGACGCCCTGGCCCTTGGCCTCGGGCGCGACATAGACCGAATCCTCGACAATGAAGCGATAGGCCGGGCGTGGCCGGAAGGCACCGGCATAGGCGTAGCCGAGAACCGCGCCGTCCTTCTCCGCCACAAGGTAGGGAAAGCCGCCGGCCATCAGGCTGTCGAATCGAACACCCATCTCCGCGCGGCTCGGCGGCTCCAACTCATAGCTCGCCGTGCCTTGGGCGACCGCGTCGGCGTAGATGCCGGTGATGCTGTCGAGGTCGGCCGCTGTCGCCGGTCGAATCGTAATAGTGCTCATAGTTTATGGGTGCCATTTCTCTGCTCGCGATAACAGCAAAGCCCGGCACAAAAGAAAAGGGCGGCCGTTGGGCCGCCCTTTTGGAACTCGATGGTCCAGCATGCTGAACTAGCGACGGTCGCCCATGAACTGCAGCAGGAACATGAACAGGTTGATGAAGTCGAGATAGAGCGTCAGCGCGCCCATGATCGCCTTGCGGCCGGCAACGTCCGAACTGTCGCCCTCGAAATACATCTCCTTGATCTTCTGCGTGTCATAGGCGGTGAGGCCCGCGAAGACCAGCACGCCGATCGCCGACACGGCAAACGACAGCGCCGACGACTGCAGGAAGATGTTGATCACCGACGCGATGATGATGCCGAACACGCCCATGATCAGGAACGAGCCCATCGCCGTCAGGTCGCGCTTGGTGGTGTAGCCGAACAGCGACAGCGCACCGAAGGCGGCGGCCGTGGCGAAGAAGGTCTGTGAAATGCTGGCCGTGGTGTAGACCAGGAAGATCGAAGACAGCGACAGGCCGACGAGACCGGCATAGACCCAGAACGTCGTCTGCGCTGCCGAAACGCTCATCGACTGGACGCGGAACGACAGGAACAGCACGGCGGCCAGCGGCGCCAGCATCACCACCCAGCGCAGCGG
>NZ_RZRR01000624.1:0-3435 GCF_003998555.1 Mesorhizobium sp. M7A.F.Ca.CA.002.09.1.1
GACATAGGTCGGGCCGTCGCCGACGATCTTGCGCGCCTTCTCGATGATCGCCGGAATGCCGAGGCCGGTCACCTCCTCGGCATGCACCACGGTCATGCCGGACTCGTAGGTGAACTCCCACAGATATTCGGCCGAGCCGCGGATGCCGATCTGGATCGTGCGCGTCGGGTCGAGCACGCCGTCAAGCACCGCGTTGCGGAACGGGCCGCCATGGTGGAACTTGGTCATGTCGAACAGGCCACTGGTGTCGCAGTGGGCGTCGATATGGATCAACCCCACCGGGGCCTTCTTGCCGACGGCCTTCAGAATTGGATGGCTGATCGAATGGTCGCCGCCGATCGACAGCGGAATGACCCCGGCATCGACGATCTGGTTGGTGCGGCGCTCGATATCCTCATGGCTGGTCTCAAGCCGGTAGCGGCTGCGGAACGGCGTGTCACCAATGTCGGCGACCCTGAGCTCATGCGTCGGCGCGCATTCCAGCACGTGATTGTAGGGCCCGATGCGCTCGATGGCGCGCAACGCCCTTGGCCCGAAGCGCGAGCCCGGGCGGTTGGTGACGCCGAGATCCATCGGCACGCCGATCATCGCCACCTGCAAATCGCCGAAATCCGGATTGTCGGCCGATATTTCGCGGTAGGGCGCGGCAAGAAAGGTCGGGATGCCTGAATAGGGCGCCAGCCGCGTGCCGCTCTTGGAGAAGATCTTGTCGGCGACCTTGCGGAATTTCGGGTCGAACATCTCGCCGCCATGGCTTTCACCATATTTGCGACGCAACGCATCGAGCTTGCCGCGATCGTATCCCATGTCCGCTCCTCCTGGGCTGATGCAGTGCCGGCGCGGGTGACGCCTGCGAACCGACCGTCATCCGGCCGGGCCGCTGTCCCGCTGGCTGCCTGCAGATTTCATGTCTTGATGCTGTTCTAAACTCAAGTGTCTGGCAGTGGCATTGAAAAATCAATTGATATTGTTAGGGTGTTTTCTGTGAGAAAATCTCACAACAAAGTGGTACCATGACCAAGCGCCTGCCACCGCTCAATCCGCTGCGCGCCTTCGAGGCAACGGCTCGCCATGGTTCACTGACCAAGGCGGCGACTGAGCTGAACGTCACTCATGGCGCCGTCAGCCACCAGATCAAGGCGCTCGAGCAGTCGCTCGGTGTCAAGCTGTTCGAGCGGGTCGGCCAGCGGGTCAAGCTGACACCGCATGGCGCGGAGCTTCTGCCGGCGGTGTCGACCGCGTTCGACGGCATCGCCGCCGCCACCCAGCGCATGACAAGGCCGGCGAGCAGCGGCACACTTTCGGTCTCCTGCGTGCCGGCGCTACTGTTGCTGTGGATGACACCGCGGCTCGGCAGTTTCATGGCGCAATATCCCGACATAAGGCTGACGCTTATTCCTTCCAACGATCCCAAGGATTTGCGGGCGCCCAATATCGATGTCTGCGTGCATTATGGCGACGGCAGCTGGACCGATTGCTGGATGCGCAAATGGTCGGGCCTCGAACTGTTTCCCGTGGTCAGCCCGACCTTGATCAACAACCGGCCGATCCGCAGCGTCAGGGATCTCGCCGATCATGTCTTCCTGCATGGCGATGACGGCCGCGAGTGGCACACCTGGCTGGCTGCCGCCGATGCGCTGGACCTGGAGCGGGGCCGCCGCCATCACCTCGGCGATGCCCGTATGGCGACCGAGGCGGCGGTGCACGGCCACGGCGTGGCGCTGGGCGACTCGGTGACGGCAAGCGCGCTGCTGGCCAGGGGCATGCTGGTCGCGCCGTTCAGCCTGTCGGTGCCGGCGGTCGACGATTTCTATGTCGTCTGCCGCAACGAGATGCGGACGACGCCGATCGTGCAGGTGTTCGTCGACTGGCTGTTTGCCGAGAAAGCGGGGGACGATGGGCGCGCCGACGCCCCTGTGGCCGGCCGCATCGTCAGCCGCCGCAAGCGTCCGGCGCTCAGGGTGATGGGCGGCAAATCCGCAAGCTGATGCCGGGCTGCGCGCCGCCGCATGCAGGCAGCTCTTTTTGTCGGGCCAGCCTGAAAGCGGGCAGCGTTGCGGCCGATTCGATGCTATGAGGCCTGTCGCAATTGTGGATGGCAGGCAGCGAAGGCGGTGTTGAAACATGGCTAAGACCGATATTGCGCGGCGCGTCTACAACCACACCTGGAAGCTCGACCCGATCGTGCGCAGCTTGCTCGACACGGATTTCTACAAGCTTTTGATGCTGCAGATGATCTGGGGCATGTATCCCAAGGTCGACGCAACCTTCTCGCTGATCAACCGCACGACCTCGGTGCGCCTTGCCGACGAGATCGACGAGGGCGAATTGCGCGAACAACTCGACCATGCCCGCACCTTGCGCTTCTCCAAGAAGGAGATGATCTGGCTCGGCGGTAACAATTTCTACGGCCGCAAGCAGATCTTCGAACCGGAATTCCTCGCCTGGCTGGAAGGCTTCCGGCTGCCCGAATACGAGCTGTCGAAGTGCGACGGGCAGTATGAACTGACCTTCAGCGGGCCGTGGATGTACACCACGCTGTGGGAAATCCCGGCGCTCGCCATCATCAATGAACTCCGATCTCGCGCGGCGATGCGGGCGTTCGGGCCTTTCGCGCTCGACGTGCTCTATGCCCGCGCCAAATCCAAGATGTGGGCCAAGACCGAGCGGCTGAAGGCGCTGCCCGGCATCCGCATCTCGGATTTCGGCACGCGCCGGCGCCATTCCTTCCTATGGCAGCGCTGGTGTGTCGAGGCGTTGAAGGAAGGCATCGGCGAGGCGTTCACCGGCACCTCCAACGTGCTTTTGGCCATGGACAACGACCTCGAAGCGCTCGGCACCAACGCACATGAGCTGCCGATGGTGTTTGCCGCGCTTGCCGACTCGGAAAAAGAGCTGAGACAGTCGCCTTACAAGGTGCTGCAGGACTGGCAGCGCTACTATGGCGGCAATCTGCTGATCGTGCTGCCCGACGCCTTCGGCACAGCATCGTTCCTGCGCGATGCGCCGGACTGGGTGGCCGACTGGACGGGCTTTCGCCCCGACAGCGCGCCGCCGATCGAAGGCGGCGAAAAAATCCTGTCCTGGTGGCGCGACAAGGGCAAGGACCCCAAGCAGAAACTGCTGATCTTCTCCGACGGGCTCGAGGTCGAGACCATCGAGGAGACCTATCGCCACTTCAAGGGCAAGGTGCGCATGTCGTTCGGCTGGGGCACCAATCTGACCAATGATTTCGAAGGCTGCGCGCCGACGGAAACCAACAGCCTCGACGCCATATCGCTGGTTTGCAAGGTCACCGAGGCCAATGGCAGGCCAGCGGTCAAGCTGTCGGACAATCCGGCCAAGGCGACCGGCGATGTGAAAGAGATCGAGCGGTATCTCAGGATTTTTGGCGAGAAGGACCGCGTGGAGCAATTGGTCAAGGTGTGAGGGGTG
>NZ_RZRR01000625.1:0-3430 GCF_003998555.1 Mesorhizobium sp. M7A.F.Ca.CA.002.09.1.1
GTTTGGTAGCGCTACCGTTTCGGCCTAGCGTGAGCCTGGGAGGAGCCAGGGCTGTCGCTAGCGGAAGCGTTGTTCCTTCGACGACGTCGCAGGAATTTGTTGGGAGGATCGATGGCGTCTGTCGCAATTGGCGAAGTCTACAAATCATTCGGCGCTGTCGAGATCCTGCACGGGGTCAGCGTGAACATCGAGGACGGCGAGTTCGTCACTCTGGTCGGACCATCGGGCTGCGGAAAATCAACCCTTCTCAGAATGATCGCCGGCCTGGAAAAGATTTCACGCGGCCAGATCGCGATTGGCGAACGTGTCGTCAACAACGTTGCGCCCAAGGAGCGCGACGTCGCCATGGTCTTCCAGAACTATGCGCTCTACCCACACATGACCGTTGCCGAGAACATGGCGTTCTCGCTGATGCTCAAAGGAGTTTCCAAGCCGGAGAGCGATGCAGGCGTGCGCCGCGCGGCCGAAATCCTTGGGCTGGTGCCGTTGCTGGCGCGCTATCCTCGGCAGCTTTCCGGCGGCCAGCGCCAGCGCGTCGCCATGGGCCGCGCGATCGTGCGTGATCCGGCGGTCTTTCTCTTCGACGAACCGCTGTCCAATCTCGACGCCAAACTCAGGGTGCAGATGCGCGCCGAGATCAAGGAACTGCACCAGCGCCTCAAGACGACGACAGTCTACGTCACGCACGACCAGATCGAGGCCATGACCATGGCTGACAAGATCGTGGTCATGCATGACGGCATCGTCGAGCAGATAGGGCCGCCGCTGGAACTCTATGACCGGCCGAACAATCTTTTTGTCGCCAGCTTCATCGGCTCGCCGGCCATGAATTTGCTGAGGGGCGAGATCGCTATTGACGGCTCACCCTCGTTCCGCGGCGCCGGGGGGATTTCAGTCCCGTTGGCCTCGGCACTTTCCATCCCCAATGGCGAGCCTGTGGTGCTGGGAATAAGGCCCGAGCATTTGCGGCTGTCCGACGACCGGGGCATTCCGGTCACCGTCGCGGTGGTTGAACCAACCGGGTCCGAAGTGCAGCTCATCGGCCGGACAGCCGGCGGCGAAGAGATCGTCGCGAATTTCCGGGAACGACATTCCTTCACGCCGGGCGAAACCATCCGGCTTACGGCCGAGCCCGGCCTCATCCATCTCTTTCACGGAGAAACCGGACAGAGGTTCCAAACACGTACCGATCAGTAGGACCACAGGCAAGGACAACAAGCAGGAGGAAACGAGCATGAAGTTCACCAGACGTGACGTGATCCGCACCACCGCCGGCGCGGCGGCGGGTGCCTTGGGAAGTCGGTTCATCAGCTCTCCGGCCCTTGCCCAGGACGGACCGAAATACAAACCCGAGGATGGCGCCAAGCTTAGACTGCTGCGCTGGTCGCCCTTCGTCCAGGGCGACGAGGACCAATGGCTGGCCAACACCAAGCGCTTCACCGAAGCGACCGGTGTCGCGGTCCGCGTCGACAAGGAAAGTTGGGAGGACATTCGCCCCAAGGCGGCGGTCGCGGCAAATGTCGGCTCCGGCCCCGACCTGATGTTCGTCTGGTTCGATGACCCGCACCAATATCCCGACAAGCTGCACGACGTGAGCGAACTCGGCGAGTATCTCGGCTCGAAATACGGCGGCTGGCATGATGGACCAAAGCAATATGCGACCCGGGAAGGCAAATTCATCGGCCTGCCACTGGCCACGATCGGAAATGCCATCGTCTATCGGGAAAGCTGGGTGAAAGAGGCCGGCTTTTCGGAGTTTCCCAAGGACACGAAAGGCTTCCTGGAACTTTGCAAGGCCTTGCAGGCGAAGGGCCATCCGGCCGGCTTCACGCATGGCCATGGCGTCGGCGACGGCAACAACTATGCTCATTGGCTGCTGTGGAGCCATGGCGGCCAGATGGTCGACGAGAGCGGCAAGGTAACGATCAACAGCCCCGAGACCCTCAAGGCCATCGAATACGCGCAGGAACTCTACAAGACCTTCATTCCAGGCACCGAAAGCTGGCTCGACGTCAACAACAACCGCGCCTTCCTGGCCGGCGAACTGGCTGTCATCGCCAACGGCATCTCGGCCTACAACACCGCCAAAATCAATAAGGACAATGATCCGAAGCTGGCTGAAATCGCCAAGGACATACGCACCACCAACCTGCCCATCGGCCCTGTCGGCAAATCCGTCGAATTGTTCCAGGTGACCACGGCTGTCATCTTCAATTACACGCCCTACCCCAACGCGGCCAAGGCGTATTTGCAGTTCATGTTCGAGGAACCGCAAATGAAGGACTGGATCACCTCCTCGGCCGGATATTGCTGCCAGACCCTGAAGGCATTCGACAACAACCCGGTATGGACTGCCGATCCCAACAACGCCGCTTACGCCAAGGCTTCGGCTACTCTGCGGCCTAACGGCTATGCCGGGCCGCTCGGCTATGCTTCGGCGGCAACCATGGCCGACTACGTGCTGGTCGATATGTTCGCCAAAGCGGTGACCGGCCAGGCGACGCCGCAAGAGGCAATGGAAGAGGCCGAGAAGCGGGCAAATCGCTATTATCGCGTTTGAGCCGGCTCAGCCGGGCAGCGCGGCTGCCCGGCTGGCTTCGGATTGCATCGTGGCCGATCCGGCCGATCAATGAGACCTCAGCAGGAGCCGACCCATGGCTGTGCCGTCAGCTGCTATCCAGCCGCGATCTTCGATCTTCTCACGGATTCTATCGCGCTGGAGCGAAAGCCGGAACGCACTTGGCTTCGGCTTCATGCTTCCGGCGGCTGCACTGCTGCTTGTCTTCCTGACCTATCCGCTGGGGCTCGGCGTCTGGCTCGGCTTCACCGACGCCCGCATCGGCCGCCCCGGCATCTTCATCGGCATCGAAAACTATGAATATCTGTGGAGCGACGCCGTCTTCTGGCTCTCCGTCTTCAACACCTTGCTCTACACGATCAGCGCTTCGAGCCTGAAATTCGCGCGCGGCCTCTGGCTGGCGCTCCTCCTCAACCAGAACCTTCCCTTCAAATCGTTCTTCCGCGCGATTGTCCTGCTGCCGTGGGTGGTGCCGACGGTGCTCTCGGCCATCGCCTTCTGGTGGATCTACGATTCGCAGTTCTCCATCCTCTCCTGGGCGCTGCAGCAGATGGGACTGATCGACCACCGCATCAATTTCCTTGGCGATCCGGAGAACGCACGCGCCTCGGTGATCGTCGCCAATGTCTGGCGCGGCATTCCTTTCGTGGCCATCACGCTGCTGGCCGGCCTGCAGACGATTCCCCAATCGCTTTACGAGGCCGCGACGCTCGACGGCGCCAGCCGTTGGCAGTTGTTCCGCTATGTGACGCTGCCGTTGCTGACGCCGATCATCGCCATCACCATGACCTTTTCGGTCCTGTTCACCTTCACCGATTTCCAGCTGATCTATGTGCTGACTCGCGGCGGGCC
>NZ_RZRR01000626.1:0-3415 GCF_003998555.1 Mesorhizobium sp. M7A.F.Ca.CA.002.09.1.1
CGGCAACCGCATCATCCTCGACATGATCAAGAACCCGAAGGACAATCTCGAAGGCTTCGAGCTGGTCGAATCCTCGGAAGCCGGCATGCTGACGCAGGCCGAGCAGTCGATGAAGAACAATGAATGGATCGCCTTCCTCGGCTGGACGCCGCATCCGGTGATGGGCGCCATGAAGATCACCTATCTCGACGGCATGGGCGACAGCGGCTTCGGCGCCGCCACCGTCTACACCAATGTGCGCAAGGGCTACACCACCGAATGCCCGAACGCCGGCAAGTTCATCGCCAACCTGAAGTTCAACCTGGACATGGAAGGCGAGATGATGGACGCGATCCTCAAGGGCGGCGACGCCAATACGGTTGCAACCGACTGGCTGAAGAAGCACCCGGATGCCGTTGCCCCGTGGATAGCCGGCGTGACCACCTTCGACGGCGGTGACGCTGCCGCCGCCATCAAGACCGCGCTCGGAAGCTGAGCCGACTGAATTCGGCAAAGCCGAACCAGGAAGGGCAGCCATCTTAGAAAAGGCTGCCCTTTTTCATATCCTGTGACAAGATGACGACGGCCGAGGCCGAGGGGCAGGGCGGTCTCCTGCACGAGAGGGGCGATATGGATCCGATTTCGAAATTCATGGTCGATCACAAGATTCCGATCGGCGCCTGGGGAAAGGCCTTCTTCGGTTTCCTCACCGACAATTTCGACACTGTGTTCAGGGCCTTTTCGAATGGCCTCAATTTCCTGCTCGACGGGCTGGTCGGCATCCTCTTGATGGTGCCGCCGGTGCTGCTGGCGCTGGTCATCGCCGTTGTCGCCTGGCTGCTGCAACGCTCGCGACCGCTTGCCATCGGCGTCTTTCTCGGCCTGATCTTCATCATCAACCAGAACCTTTGGAAGCAGACGGTGCAGACGCTGGTGCTGGTCGTCGCGGCCGCTGCCATGGCCATGGCCATCGGCGTGCCGCTCGGCATCTGGGCAGCGCACAAGCCGAAGGTCTACCGCGTCATGCTGCCGGTGCTCGACCTGATGCAGACGCTGCCGACCTTCGTCTACCTGATCCCGGTGCTGACGCTGTTCGGCCTCGGCAACGCGCCCGGCCTCATCGTCACCATCATCTTCGTCATCCCGACCGCGGTCCGGCTCACGCATCTGGGCGTCGTCTCGGTGCCGAAGTCGATCGTCGAGGCCGGCGAGGCTTTCGGCGCCACCAAGAGCCAGCTGCTGTGGAAGGTGGAACTGCCGTCGGCGCTGCCCACCATCATGGCCGGCCTGACGCAATCGATCATGCTGTCGCTGTCGATGGTGGTGTTTGCCGCACTGATCGGCGCCGGCGGGCTCGGCACCGAGATCAACCGGGCGCTCGGCTCGCGCCGCATCGACCTCGGGCTTGAGGCGGGGCTTGCCATCGTCGTTTTGGCCATCGTGCTCGACCGGATGACCCGCATCGCCGTTGGAGGCAAGAAATGACCGTCGCCGTCGATTTCAGGAACGTCGATATCGTTTTCGGCGCCGACCAGGCCGGATCGCTGAAGATGATCGACGCCGGCGCCAGCCGCGCCGAGATCCTCGAAAAGACCGGCAATGTACTGGGCTGCGCCGGCGCCAGCCTGACCGTGAACGAGGGCGAGATCTCCGTTCTGATGGGCCTCTCCGGTTCGGGCAAGTCGACATTGCTGCGGGCGGTCAACCGGCTCAACGTGGTGTCGCGCGGCCAGGTGCTGGTCAAGGATGGCGACAAGACCGTCGATGTCGTCACCTGCGACGAGGCGACCTTGCGGCGCCTGCGCCAGAAACAGGTGGCGATGGTGTTCCAGCAGTTCGGCCTTTTGCCCTGGCGCACGGTGGAGGAGAATGTCGGTCTCGGCCTCGAACTGGCCGGCGTCCCAGAAGCCGAGCGCAAGGAGCGCGTCCAACGCCAGCTCAAGCTGGTCAATCTCGACCAGTGGTCGAAGAAATATGCGCATGAGCTTTCGGGCGGCATGCAGCAGCGCGTCGGCCTGGCGCGGGCCTTCGCCACCGAGGCGCCGATCCTGTTGATGGATGAGCCGTTCTCGGCGCTCGACCCGCTCATCCGCACCAAGCTGCAGGACGAATTGCTGCAGCTGCAGGCTGAATTGAAGAAGACCATCATCTTCGTCAGCCACGACCTCGAGGAGGCGCTGAAGATCGGCTCCCACATCACCATCATGGAGGGTGGGCGCATCGTGCAAACCGGCGCGCCCGAAGACATCGTGCTGCGGCCCGCCAACGACTATGTCCGAGACTTCATCGCCAATGTGAACCCGCTGTCGGTGCTGACCGCCTGGAACGTGATGCGCGACCGTCGTGATCTGGAGCACGGCAAGGACGGCTGGGTCTGGCTCGACCGCCGCAAGACGACGCGCTTCAAGATCGACGATCACGGGCTGGTGGCGGCGGCCGAACGCGACGGCAAGCCGGCGGTCTGGGTGTCGTGCGCCGACGTCGAAGGCCAATCCGAGGAAGCCGCGCAAGTGTTCTGGGCCAATCCCGGCACCTCGCTGAAAACCGTCATGCTGGCCATGCACCGTTCGCAGACCGCTCCGGTAGCGCTGTTTGACGACCAGTCGCGCTTCGTCGGCGCCATCGGCATTCGCGACGTGCTGAGCGCGGTGTTGCGGCGGTAGTTTCTCCGGAATCCAACGGCGGCGAGGCGCGGCGACCGGGCGCGCCTTGTTTTTATGCCGCCAGCGGCAGGCGCAGTTGCGTCAGCAGGCCGCCGCCGGGATTGTTGGACAGGCGGATCTCGCCACCTGCGGCGCGCGCGATGTTGCGGGCAATGGTCAGGCCGAGACCAAGACCGCCGGTCTGGCGGTTGCGCGATTGTTCGAGGCGCACGAACGAGCCGAACACGGCGTCGATCTGCGCCTGCGGTATGCCAGGCCCTTCGTCGCGGATGGTGAGCAGGATCATGTCCTCCGACCGGCGCAGCGAAAGATGCGCCTTCTTGCCGTAGGTGACCGCGTTCTGCACCAGATTGGTGACGCAGCGCTTGAGCGCGACCGGCCGCGCCATGCAGATCAGCCCGCGCGAACGGGTCTCGTCGTCGAACGAGACGTCGTCATAGCCGTCGGCGATCGATTCCACGAGCGACCAGAAGTCGATGCGTTCGTTCTTTTCCTCGGTCACTTCGAAGGTGGCGAAGTCGATCACCGAGCTGGCGATGCTCTCGACATCGGCGAGGTCGTGCGCCAGCGCCTCGCGGACCGCCGATTTGCGCAACAGCTCCAGGCGCAGGCGCATTCTGGTCATCGGCGTGCGCAGATCATGCGCCAGTGCCGCCGCCAGATGTTCGCGGTCCTCGACATATTCGCGCAACCTCGCCTGCATGGCGTTGATCGCCTTGGCGGCGGCACGCACCTCGCGGCTGCCGCCCTCGGCGATCGGCGGGCTCTTCAGA
>NZ_RZRR01000627.1:0-3408 GCF_003998555.1 Mesorhizobium sp. M7A.F.Ca.CA.002.09.1.1
TCATAGAGCCGTAACCCGCCAACAATCGTGGCGAATCTCAACCGGCGGCAGCGCCCCGGAACGAAACGATCAGCCCTTCGGCCATGCGCACGAACTGGGTGCTCGGACCTTCGGTACCCACGGTCTGCACGCTGACACGCGCGCCCTCGAACAACAGCGACAGCGTATCGGCGAGCAGTTCGGCCTGACCAATGCCGGCATCCCGACATAGCGTCACAAGGCGCGCGCGCTGGGCTTCCTTGAGCTCCTTGATCACCAGCCTGGCCGGATGGTCCGGCTCGGTCAGCTCAGCGGCGGCGTTGGCCATGTCGCAGCCGCGGCCGTCCGCATTGAGCATGGCAGCCGCCTTGCGAACCCAGGCATGCAGTTGGGCAAGCTTGTCACCAGGGAATTCGGCCTCGAATGCTTCCCACATAGCGCCGGCCTTGGCCGCATTGGCGCGCAGGCATTCGACGATCAGTTCGTCCTTGGATTCGAAGTGACGATAGAGCGTCATCTTGTTCGTGCCGGCAGCTTCGGTGATGGCGTCGACGCCGACGCCCTTGATGCCATGCTTGTGGAACATGTCGCGTGCCGTCTCCAGGATCCGATCCCGGGGACGAGAGCGCTCCACGATGCCGTCTGCCATCATGATCTCCTTTCGTTTCCAAAAAACCCTCGGCCACCTCTTGACTAGGGTGTTACCGGTCTGTAACTTCCAGAATGTTACTTACTGGTAACACCTATATCGTCCACCGTCAATAACAAGGCCGTGAACGGCCCTGCCAGACGAGAGGGGCGAGAAACTGCCAATCATGCGGCCTCGGCCGGTGAAGAGATGAAAACGGTTCGCGAGCACGGGCTGCGAATCGACAGACAAGGAGCCGGCCATGCCACAGCGCCGCGATCTTACCATAGATGAAGCCGTCCGGGATCCGATGATCCGGCTGGTCATGAAAGCCGATGGCGTCGACCCGCGCGCCTTCGAGACGATGTTGCGCTCGCTCGCCGATACGCAGCGTGGCGAGGTGCCGTTGCTGCGTTCGCGGGACGGCCTCGGTGACAAGCGCGGCCAAAGGCTGTCCAGGGTTGCCAGCGCCTTCGGGCGGGCAACAGCAGCCGGAGAGGCGTGCGTGTCGTGGTAAACTTTTTCATTCACCGTCCGATCTTCGCCTCGGCGATCGCCATCATCATGGTGCTCGCCGGGTCGATTTGTTATTTCCTGCTGCCCGTCTCGCAGTTTCCCGACATCACGCCGCCGCAGGTCGTGGTCAGCGCCCATTATCCGGGCGCCAGCGCACAAGTGGTGGCCGACACGGTGACGACGCCGCTGGAGCAGCAGATCAACGGCGTGCAGGGCATGACCTACATGTCGTCGACGAGTTCCAATGACGGCTCCTCGACCATCACCATCACCTTCGATGTCGGCTATTCGCTGAGCACCGCCGCCGTCGACGTGCAGAACCGCGTCTCGCAGGCCGCCTCGTCGCTGCCGGCGATCGTCAACCAGGGCGGCGTGACGATCAAGAAGCAGAATCCGAACTTCGTCCTGATCGTCAACCTGACTTCGCCCGACAGTTCGGTCGATCCGGTGGCGCTGAGCAACCTTGCCTATCTGCAGGTGGTCGACCCGCTGAAGCGGCTGCCCGGCGTCGGCGACGTGCAGATCTTCGGCGAGCGGCGCTATTCGATGCGCGTCTGGCTCGATCCCGACAAGCTCGCCAATCTCGGCATCACCGCCGTCGATGTGCAAAACGCCATCGCCGAACAGAACGTCCAGGTGGCGGCCGGCAAGATCGGCCAGTCGCCGGCACCCGCCGGCACCGCCTTCGAGATGCAGGTCAACGCCGTCGGCCGCTTGAGCGATCCCAAGGAATTCGGCGACATCGTCGTGCGCGCCAACACCGATACCGGCTCGCTGGTCAGGCTGCGCGACGTCGCCCGCATCGAACTCGGCGCGCTGCAATATTCGTCGTCTGCCTTCTTCGGTAAAGACCCGACCGTGGTGCTTGCCGTTTACCAGATGCCCGGCTCCAACGCGCTCGATCTGCAGCAGCGCGTCAAGGACAAGATGCAGGAGCTGTCGGGCCGTTTCCCGAAGGGCGTGTCCTATGCGATGCACTACGACACCACCCGTTTCGTCTCGGCGTCGATGCATGACGTGCTGATCACGCTCGGCGAAGCGCTGGTGCTGGTCGTCGCCGTGGTGTTCCTCTTCCTGCAAAGCTGGCGCACGACGATCATCCCGACCATCGCCATTCCGGTGTCGCTGGTGGCGACGCTGGTCGTCATGGAGATGCTCGGCTTCTCGCTCAACATGCTCTCCCTGCTCGGCATGGTGCTGGCGATCGGCCTCGTCGTCGACGACGCCATCGTCGTGGTCGAGAATGTCGAACGACAGCTGGAGGCCGGGCTCAAACCGCTTGCGGCGACCAAGGCCGCAATGACCGAGGTCACCGGCCCGATCATCGCCACCACCGCGGTGCTGATGGCGGTGTTCGTGCCGGTCGCCTTCATTCCCGGCGTCTCCGGCAAGCTCTACAACCAGTTCGCACTGACGGTGGCGATCTCCGTCGGCATCTCCGCCTTCAACTCGCTGACGCTGAGCCCCGCGCTCAGTGCCGCCTTCCTGCGGCATCGCGGCGAAACGCAGTTCGCCCCGTTCCGCTGGTTCAACACCGGCTTCGACAGGCTGTCGCACGCCTATGCCAATGGTGTGCGCATCCTCATCCGTTTGCGCTGGATCATGCTCGGCCTGTTCGCGGCGGGGCTGGTCGCCACCTACTTCGTCTGGCAGCGCCTGCCCTCGACCTTCCTTCCGGTCGAGGACCAGGGCTATTTCTTCGTCGTCATCCAGTTGCCCGACGGCGCATCGCTGGAACGCACCGACGCGGTGGCGCAGAAGGCACGCGACATCCTGCAGGCGACGCCCGGCGTCGACATCGTCGGCTCGATCAGCGGCCTGAACTTCCTGACCAGTGCCGCGCAATCGAATTCGGCGGTCGAATTCGCCATCCTGAAGCCATGGGAGGAGCGGGGCCCCGACCAGAGCGCATCGAAGCTCGTCGCCGATGTGCGCGGCAAGCTGATGCAGATCCCGGAAGCCTTCGCGCTGAGCTTCGATCCGCCGTCGATCCCCGGTATCGGCACGACGGGCGGCTTCGAATTCGTCGTCGAGGATCTGACCGGCCGCGGCAGTTCAGCCCTCAACGATGCGACGCAAGCCGTGATCGCCGAGGCGCGCAAGCAGCCGGAAATCAACCCGCAGCAGCTGTTCTCGCCGTTCTCGACCTCGACGCCACAGTTCAACTACGACCTCGACCGCAGCAAGGCCAAACTGCTCGGCCTCAACCTGCCCGATGTCTTCAACACGCTGCAGATCTATCTCGGCTCGCTCTACGTCAACGACTTCAACCTGTTTGGCCGCAC
>NZ_RZRR01000628.1:0-3407 GCF_003998555.1 Mesorhizobium sp. M7A.F.Ca.CA.002.09.1.1
CGGTGAGCAAGGAACCCAGGGCGGCCGCCACTGCGAGATCTGCCGCGGGCTCCGAAATCCGGTAGCCGCCGGCGACATTGAGATAGACATCATGGCTGCCGAATCGCACCCCGCAATGGGCTTCGAGAACCGCCAGGATCATCGACAGCCGGGCGCCGTCCCAGCCGACGACGGCGCGGCGCGGCGTGCCGAGCGAGGAGGGTGCGACCAGTGCCTGGATCTCGACCAGCACCGGCCTTGTCCCCTCCATGCCGGCGAAAACCGCCGCCCCCGGCGATTTGGCATGGCGTTCGCCAAGAAAAAGCTCGGACGGATTGGCGACCTCGCGCAGGCCCTTGTCCGACATTTCGAAGACGCCGATCTCGTCGGTCGGTCCAAAACGGTTCTTCACCGTACGCAGGATGCGGTAGTGGTGGCCGCCTTCGCCTTCGAAGTAGAGCACGGCGTCAACCATGTGCTCGACGACGCGCGGCCCGGCGATCTGGCCTTCCTTGGTGACATGGCCGACCAGTACGATCGCCGCACCCGTGGATTTCGCATAGCGGATCATCGCCTGGGCGGCAGCGCGCACCTGGGTGACGGTTCCGGGTGCCGAATCGGCAAGGTCGGTCCACAGCGTCTGGATCGAATCCAGGATGACGAGATCAGGCCGCTTGCCGTCGGCGATCGTCGCCAGGATGTCCTCGACATTGGTCTCGGCGGCAAGTTCCACCGGAGAGGAGGCGACGCCAAGCCGCTGCGCCCGCAGCCTGATCTGCGCGACCGCCTCTTCGCCCGAGACATAGACGATGCGGTGGCCTTTTGATGCCAGCGCCGCGGCCGCCTGGGTGAGCAGCGTCGACTTGCCGATGCCGGGGTCGCCGCCGACCAGCAGCGCCGAGCCGCGCACGAACCCGCCGCCGGTGGCGCGATCGAGTTCGCCAATGCCCGAGATGATGCGTGGCGCGTCCTCGATATCGCCGGACAGCGTGGTCAGCACCACGGCGCGTCCCTTGCGGGCGTTGCGCGTGTTGGCTGGTCCTGAGCCGATGCCGCCGGACGTGCCTTCCTCGACCAGCGTGTTCCACTCGCCGCAGGCATCGCATTTGCCGGCCCAGCGCTGATGCACCGATCCGCAACTTTGGCAGATGAATTGGACGCGCGACTTGGCCATTAGATGGAAGCCACGCCGTGACAGGCTGGCGGGGCAGCGCCCCTCTCTGGCCTGCCGGCCATCTCCCCCTCCAGGGGGGAGATTTGCAGCTTCAGCGCTTGCGCCTTCTTTTCAACGCCAAAAATTGGCGAAAGCGTCGATGCCATCCGATCTCCCCCCTTGAGGGGGAGATGTCCGGCAGGACAGAGGGGGGCGCCAAGGAATGGGACCTGTCTCAATAGGTCACTCGAACCTTTCCGGCAGATGATGCTCCTCGGCGAGGTCGGAGAAGCGGGTGAACTCGCCCTGGAAGGCAAGGCTGACGGTGCCGGTCGGTCCATGGCGCTGCTTGGCTATGATCACTTCGGCCTTGCCCTGGACCTCGATCATCTTCGTCTCCCAGGCGAGATGCTCGGGCGTGCCTTTCTCCGGCTCCTTGTTCTTGATGTAATATTCCTCGCGGTACACGAACAGCACGACGTCGGCGTCCTGCTCGATCGAGCCCGATTCGCGCAGGTCGGACAGCTGCGGATGTTTGTCGTCGCGGCTTTCGACTTGACGCGAGAGCTGTGAGAGCGCGATGATCGGCACGCCCAACTCCTTGCCGAGCGCCTTCAGTCCGGTGGTGATCTCGGTGATTTCCTGGACGCGGTTCTGCGACGCCTTGGCAGATGAACCCTGCATCAGCTGGATATAGTCGATGACCATCAGGTCCAGCCCGCGCTGGCGCTTGAGGCGGCGGGCGCGCGCCGCGAGCTGGGCGATCGAGATACCACCCGTCTGGTCGATGTAGAGCGGGCGCTTGTGGTTCTCCTGCGTGTAGGCGACAAGCTTGCCGAAATCGGCTTCCGTCAAATCGCCGCGCCGGATTTTCGATGATGGAATCTCGGTCTGCTCGGAGATGATGCGGGTGGCCAGCTGCTCCGACGACATTTCAAGCGAGAAGAAGCCGACGACGCCGCCATTGGCCGCCTTGACGGAGCCGTCGGCCTGTTGGGCAGGCTCATAGGCGGCAGCGATGTTGTAGGCGATGTTGGTGGCCAGCGACGTCTTGCCCATGCCTGGGCGGCCGGCGATGATGATCAAATCCGAAGGCTGCAGGCCACCCATGCGATGGTCGAGATCGCGCAGGCCGGTGGCAATGCCGGACAGGTGGCCATCGCGCATATAGGCCGCGCTGGCCATGTCGACGGCATTCTTCAACGCATCGGAAAAGCTTTCGAAACCGCCATCGTAGCGGCCGTTTTCGGCCAGCTCGAACAGCCGCCGCTCGGCATCCTCGATCTGTTCGCCGGGTGCCATGTCGACCGGCGCGTCATAGGCGATGTTGACCATGTCTTCGCCGACGGTGATCAGCGCGCGGCGCGTCGCAAGGTCATAGATGGCGCGGCCATAGTCGGTGGCGTTGACGACGGTCACAGCCTCGACCGCCAGCCGCACGACATATTGCGCCATCGTCATGTCCCCAACCTTCTCGTCGGCCGGCAGGAAGGTTTTCAGTGTGATCGGCGTCGCCACCTTGCCCATACGGATGAACTCGGACGCCACCTCATAGATCTTGCGGTGCAGCGGCTCGTAGAAATGGCTGGCCTTGAGGAAGTCAGAGACGCGGTAGAAGGCGTCGTTGTTGACGAGGATGGCGCCGAGCAACGCCTGCTCGGCCTCGATGTTGTTTGGCGCTTCACGATAAAGCGGTGTTTCCGCGACGCCGAATTTTCGCGCTGCCTCTGCCATGATATCCCCGATTTCAATCCCGGCCTTTCGATATCAGAACGTGATGAGTCGGTGCTGACCTTTCTGCATCACTACCCAACCAAAGAACCTTGATGCCCGTTGTTCACAGGAACAACCAATCGTCCACAGGAGAGTATTCGCGTGCCCCGATTCCGGTTGACTCGACAGGGCGTGGATCTCTATCTGACTCGTCGGAACAAAGCAAGAACAATGGCACTGTTCATTTTGCGATGTTGTCCAGCCTGTCGCCCCAGTCCAATCGCCGGGCCAACTTGAAGTCGGCGCCGTCGCGCTTGGTGAACAAGCGCTCGGTGGCGGTGCCGTCGTCCTGGCAAAGCTTGAGCAGAACCTTGCCGGAGCCGGATTTCGGTGGCGCAAGAACTCGTGCCTGGTGTGATGTGGGGCCGTCGCGAGAAGCCGCGACGTAGATGAATTTCTCGTCTTCCCACGGCACGTCGGCATCCTTGGCCAGCCGATGCAGGCGCGAGCGGGCGACGCGGCGGGAAAAATGGCACCAGTCGGGCTGGACCAGCGGGCAGGG
>NZ_RZRR01000629.1:0-3405 GCF_003998555.1 Mesorhizobium sp. M7A.F.Ca.CA.002.09.1.1
TCTCAGCGGTCCCCGTCCAGGCTGATCCGGCCGATCCGGATGGTGACGATGGTAAGCAGAGCGAGAATGAGGAAGAGCAGGGTCGAGGCGGCGGAGCCATAGGCGAACTTGTCGAACTCGAACAGGTTCTCGCGGGCGAACACCGACATCGACTTGGTGTGCACATTGTTGGGCGTCAGCACATAGATCAGGTCGAAGATACGCAGCGCATCGAGCGCGCGGAAGATCACCGCCACCAACAGCGCGGGACGGATCAGCGGCAAGGTCACCCGCCAGAAGATCTGCCAGGGGTTGGCGCCGTCGAGCCTGGCGACCTCGATGATCTCCCTCGGCAGCATCTGCAGCGCGGCCAAGATGAGCAGCGTCATGAATGGCGTCGCCTTCCAGATATCGACGATGAGGACCGCCGCCATCGCGGTGTCGGCGTTGGCCGTCCAGGCGATCTTGGTGCTGATCAGGCCGAGATTGAGCAGCACCACATTGATGATGCCGAACTGGTCGTTGAGCATCCATTGCCACATCTTCGCCGAGACGATCGTCGGGATCGCCCAGGGGATCAGGATCGCCGCCCTGACGATGCCGCGGCCTCTGAATTCGGCGTTGAGAACCAGGGCAACGATGGTGCCGAGGATGGTCTCGCAGGTCACCGAAATCACGGTGAAGCGCACCGTGTTCCAGACGGCACGCCACCAGACAGGGTCGACCAGCAACCCGTCATAGAGGGTCCGGCCGCTTGGCATGTGAAGTACCGAAAAGTAATTGGCGAAGCCGACCCATTGGCGCGCGTCGAGATCGGCCAGCGAGGCGTCGGTGAAGCTGAAATAGACCGTGCGGGCAAGCGGCCAGCCGGCCGCCGCGGCGAGCACCAGAAGCATTGGCGCCAGGAAAAGCCACGCCGAGCGAACGCGCTGTGCCCTCAACGGCGCGTGCGCGGCCTTGGCTGTTTCCGGTTTCATCCCTGTCATCTCGCTCCGCTCGCTGCGGTCCCGCCGGCCGGCTGTCCCAGTATCGTCACCAGCCTCGGCCCTTCAGCTTGGTCAGCGTCGCTTCGAGGTCGGCCAGATTGTCGGCGGCAGTGCCGTCGCCCGAGAGCGTGTTGTGAACAGCGTTCCAGAACTGGCTCGACGCCTCGTTGTATTTGATCCTGGTGGCGGCCGAGGGGCGCGGCACCGCATTGAGAAAGATCTGCTTCCAGCGCGGAATAATCGGGTGTTCCATGGCAATGTCGGCATCGTCATACAGCGCCTGGATGGTCGGCAGATTGGACGTCTTCAGCGCGCGGTATTTCTGCATCGCGGGCGAGGCAATGAACTTGACCAGCTCGATCGCGGCATCCGGATGCTTCGAATATTTGGAGACCGCGAGGTTCCAGCCACCCAGCGTCGCGACCGGTCGGGCGCCTTCGCCGGTGCCGGCCGGCAGCGGCGCCACGTCGAACTTGCCCTTGATCGGCGAGCCCTCGCCGTTGCCGAGCGCATAGGCATAGGGCCAGTTGCGCATGAACACCGCGTTGCCGGTCTGCCAGACGCCGCGCGATTCCTCTTCCTGGTAGGCGAGCACGCCGGGCGGCGCGATGGTCCCGACCCAGCCCTTGACCATATCGAGCACCGCCGCCGCTTTTGGATTGCTGATGGAGATGGAGCCGTCCGGCTCGATGATCTGGCCGCCGCCATTCGACATCACCCATTCGAGCGCGTCGCAGGTCAGCCCCTCATAGGCGTTGCCCTGAAAGACGAAGCCCCAGATATCCCGATTGCCGGCTGCACGTTCCTTATCCATGACCAGCCTGGCGGTGTCCGCCAGTTCCTTCCAGGTGGCCGGCACCTTGGCGCCATATTTGTCGAGGAGATCCTTGCGGTAGTAGAGCGCCGGCGCATCGGTGAAGATCGGCAAGGCGACGAGCTTGCCATTGACGGTCTGCGACCGGATGATCGACGGGAAATGCTCGGCCACGATGTCCCTGGTCGCTGCGGTCAAATCGACGAGCTGGCTGGCGAGCTGCGGCGCCCAGATCACGTCCGTCTGGTAGACGTCGATGTCGCTGTTTCCGGCGGCAAGCCACAGCCGGTACTGGCCGAACTGGTCGGTCCCGGACGTCGGCATGACGACGATGTTGACCTTGTTGCCGCTGTCTTTCTCGTAACGGTCGAGGATCTCGCGCAGCACCTTGATGCCGTCGCCGGTATCGCCCGACACCATCGACAGCTCGACGGCCCGCGCCGGCGTACCAATCAGCATGGCGGCGACGCCGAGCGCCAGGAATGCGTGAGAAAACTTCATGGTGATGGATGTCCCTCCGCAGCCGGCGACAGGAAACACTCCACGCGCCGGCAGCTTGTCGGACCCCGCCTTCCATTGAATGCGAAGCGGCGCTTTGGGTTCCCAAATCGCGCCGTTCCTGCGTGAGGCGACACCCATCAGGGGGTGTTGAGATTCAGGTCAGGCCGAGTCGAAAATGGTGGTTTCCGAGAACCGGAGCGGAGCGTACTTTTGGGTACGTGAGCACCGGAAGCGCAGGAAGCCATCATTTGCAGGCCGGCATCACCTGAATATCAGCACACCCTAGCCTTCCCAGGCGACAGGCATCATCCCCAGCCGCTCATAGAGCCGGACGGCGGCGGGATTCTCGACCGTGTTGGTCTTGAGGTCGACATGGTCGGCGCCGCGTTCGCGAAAAACGGCGAAGGCGTGCCACATCAGCGCTTCGGCAACACCCTTGCCGCGCGCCTCGGGATGAACGGCAAGATCCTTGACGAAGGCGCGGGTCCAGCACAGCGCCGCCGCCGCCAGCCGGCCCTTGGCGTCGATGACGAGGAAGCACAGCGCCGGGTCGAATTCGGGATCGTCCGCGATACGCGGCCACCACTCGTCGAACGGACCATCGGCGCCGTCATCGAACACTTCCGTCAAAAGCGCATGCAGGGCGGGCGCGTCACCAGGCTCGAAACTGCGCATGACAAAGCCGTCGGGCCAGTGCGGCGGAACCAGCGTCTCATCGAGGATCTTGCGCAGCCGGATGTCGTTCAGGGCCGGCGGGCGCGGTTCAGGCATCGCGCTCAGGCGTCGGGTTGCAGGCGACGGCGCTGGCGGTCGCGGCCAAGGCCGGTCGCCTCGAGCAGGCCCTTGCGCTTGGCGTCGTAATAATAGCCGGTCTGATAGAGCCAGTCGGCCTTCTTGGCGTTGCCGCCGGCCACCAGCCAGGCGCCGCGCAGATATTTGACCGCGTATTTTAGATTGGTTTCGGCGTCGAACAGGCCCTTGGCCGGTCCGTCATAGCCCATGCCGCGTGCCGTCGCGTGCTTGATCTGCATCAGTCCCCAATGGCCGTTGTTGTAGGCTTTCGGGTTGAAGGTGCTCTCGCGGTTGACGACATGGCGCACCAGGTCCACCGGCACCTGGTAGATC
>NZ_RZRR01000062.1:0-11560 GCF_003998555.1 Mesorhizobium sp. M7A.F.Ca.CA.002.09.1.1
TCGCCGGCCGATCGCATGCCAGCAGCGCCGCGCCGATGCTGGTGCCGGTGGCGGCCTCCGACGCAACCACGGCGCGCGCCGTGGCTGCCGCCAGCATGCCGACAAAGAGCCGGTTGCGGGCAAAGGGGCCTTCGACCGTGGTCGGGCCGTCGGCACCGATCAAGTCGAGGCAGGTCGCCGTCATCAGGGCCAGATAGAATGAGATGGCGGCAAAGCGCTGGCCTTTGTTGATGCCGTCGGCGTTGAGCCATGCCGCGGCATGGTGCGGGAACGGCCCCGAACCTTGCTGGGTCGACGGCAGCAGCAGCATCTTTCGCGCCAGCACGGCGCCGACATCATCCTCGGTCCACGGCTCCGGCTGATCCTTTGTCAGCACCGAAAACTCGCGGCCACCCATGAAGCGCGCAGAGGGAACGGGATCGCCGAGCGCGTTGACATTGACCAGCGTGTCGCGCGCCGCATCCAGCACAATCTGCTTGCCGCCGACCGCCATCGACACCACCCAGGTGCCGGTCGAGACCACCGAGAAAGGCGGTTTGTCGGACAGCAGATGCGGCAGCAGCGACGCGTTGGAATCATGCAGACCGCAGAACACCGGCGTTTGCGGATCGAGTCCGGTTCGCACCGCAACAGCGGGCAGGATCGGGCCGAGGCGGTCCCCGGCTGGCCGCACCGGCGCCGTCAGGCTTCGCCACTCCAGCCTCTCGACCAGGGATGAAAAATCCGCTGTCCACGGGTTCCACAGGTCGGTGTGGCAGCCGAGCGAGGTGACCTCGTTGGCGGCGATGCCGGTCAGGCGCAAGGCCCAGTATTGCGGGTACATCAGCAGCGCCGCGGCCCTGGCGAATTCCGCCGGGAAGCTCTTCTGCTGCCAGAAGAATTGTGCTCCGAGATTGAGGCCGAGCGGCAGGCGCGGCGTGCCGGTCTCGGCAAAAGGCGGGCGGATCGCGTCGTAATCCTCGGCCATCCCGTCGGGGCCGTCGAACTCATAGTCGAGCACCGGCAGCACCAGTTCACCCGCCGCGTCGACCAGCACGCCGGTCGCGCCATGGGTGGTGATCGAAATGGCGTCGATGCGCTGTTCGCGGTTGAGGCCGGCAAGGCTTTCGAGGATGAATGCCCACAAGGCCTCGACATCGTGATGTGGGTAAGGCGCCTGCCGCACCGGCGCATTCGCCATGCGGCGCAGCGCCACCTCGCTCAACGCAGCGAGGTCGACCAGCGCCACCTTGGCGTTGGTCTTGCCTATGTCGATGACGGCGATGTGGCGCATCGCAGTCATGCCATATGGAACATTGTTTCCAGCTTCACGGCCACCGGCTCGTTGTCCGGCCTGGTTTCCATGATGTCGGCCATGTGGGCCCACCAGCGCTGCATCACCGAATGCCCGGGCAATTCGTCCATGCGGTGGTCGTCTTGCCGCCACAGCACACCGAACAGGATATTGGTCTCCTCGTCGAGATGGATGGAATAATCGGAGACGCCGGCCTGCTTCAGCAGCGCGACCAGCGACGGCCAGATCTCGTCATGGCGCTTCTTGTACTCTGCCTTCATGCCGGGCTTCAGCTTCATCTTGAACGCGTATTTCTCGGCCATCAACGCCCTCCGCGCAGCCGCCGCCAGACGATCGGCAAGGCGATGACGATGATCAGCAGCAGGCCGATGAAGATCGACATGACGATGCCCGGCACATTGAGCAGGCCGAGCCCGAAGGTCACCAGCCCCATGATGAAGGCGGCGAGCACGACGCCCAGAATGCTGCCGGCGCCACCGAGGATGCTGACGCCGCCGAGCACCACCATGGTGATGACTTCGAGTTCATAACCCTGCGCGATCGAGGGCCGCGTCGAACCGAGGCGCGAGGTGATCAGCACCGAGGCGATGCCCGACATCAGCCCGGTCAGGCAAAACAGGATGAACTTGGTGCGGCCGACGCGCACGCCGGAAAATTGCGCAGCGACCGGATTGTTGCCGATGGCGAAGACGCGTCGGCCGAAACTCGTGCGGTGCAAGAGGAACCAGTAGACGACAGCCGCGATCAGGAACAGCACCAGCTCGAACGACACCACCCACCAGACATAGCCCTGGCCGAAGAAGGCGAAGCTTGAGGGATAGCCTTTGTAGGCCTGGTCGCCGAGGATGATGAAGGCGATGCCGCGAAACAGGCTCATCGTGCCGATGGTGACGACGATCGAGGGCAGGCCGAGCCTTGTCACCAGCAGACCGTTGAAGGCGCCGCAGCCGAGCCCGACAACGATGCCGATTGCCACCAGCACTGGCGTGCCGGCGCCGGCCTGCACCGCCATGCCCATCATGGTCGACGCCAGCGCAATGATGGCGGCCACCGACAGATCGATCTCGCCCGAGATGATCAGCAGCGCCATGGCGAAGGCGATCAGGCCCTTCTCGGTGAAATTGAAGGTCAGATCGGACAGCGAGTACGGATCGAGGAAATAGGGCGAGGCGAAGCTGTTGATGGCGAAGATGGCGACGGCCACCACGACCAGCAGCGCTTCCCAGGAAAAGATCGCCGAACGCAGCGGCTTGTCGAGCCGGTCGGGAATGTGGCGCGGGGCAGGGCTGTCGGTCACGCCTCCACCTTTCTGAGGATGATGCGGCCTTGCTGGCGCTCGCCGCGCGCATTGAGCACGACGGCCAGAATGATTGCGCTGCCCGAAATCGCCATCTGCCAGAAGGGTGAGATGTTGATGACCGGCAGCGCGTTGGAGATGATGCCGAGGAACAGCGCCCCTAATACCGCGCCGCCGACCGAGCCGATGCCGCCGGCGATCGAGATGCCGCCGATGACGCAGGCGGCGATGATGTTGAGCTCATAGCCATTGGCGACCTCGACCGAGGCGATCACGTAGCGCGAGATCCAGAGATAGCCCGACAGGCCGCCAATCATGCCGGAGATGCAGAAGACGATGAATTTCGTCCGGCCGACATCGATGCCGGCATAGACCGACGCCGTCGGGTTGACGCCGATTGCGTAGATCGAGCGGCCGAGCGCGGTGCGTGTCATCACAACGAAGAACAGCGCAATGACCAGGATGGCGATCCACGACAGCACCGGAATGCCGAGGAAGGCCGCGCGCTGGAAGCCGATGAACTCCGGGCTCATCTTGTCGGCATTGACCCAGGCACCGCCGGACAGGACGAAGGTGGCGCCGCGATAGATGGTCAGCGTGCCCAACGTCACCACGATCGAGGGGATGTTCAGCCGCCAGACCAAAAGGCCGTTGATGGCGCCGAGCACCAGGCCGACGACCAGCGCAATGACGATCAGCAGCGGGATCGGGATCGCCGGATGCGCGGCGTTCAGCATCGCCACCACCATGCCGGTGAAGCAGAGGTTGGACGCCATCGACAGGTCGATCGACCGGGTCAGGATGACCACCATCTGGCCAAGCGCCAGGATCATCAGGATCGAGGTGTCGTTGAACACCTGACGCAGATTGGCCGGATCGGCGAAGGCCGGAAAACGCGTCGAGATCAGCCCGATCAAGACGATGATGGCAGCAGCCAGCCAGATTTCGCGGTATTTGAGGAAAGCCTTCATGCCGCGATCCCCGCTGCCGTCCGAACCAGCGTCTCGGCGTCCAGCCCCTTGTTGTCGTAGACCGCCGCGACTAGCCCCTCGCGCATGACCACGACACGGTCGGACATGCCGAGGATTTCGGGCAGCTCGGACGACACCATGATCACCGACAGGCCTTGCGCCACCAACTCGGCCATGAAGCCGTGCACGGCGGCCTTCGAGCCGATGTCGATGCCCTTGGTCGGCTCGTCCAGGATGATCACCTTGGGCGACGTCGCCAGCCATTTGGCGATGACGATCTTCTGCTGGTTGCCGCCCGACAGCGTGCCGACATCCTGGCTGAGCGAAGAGGCCCTGAGGTCGAGTCGCTCGGTGTAGGAGCGGGCCAGATCGAACTCCTCCGACAGCCGCAGCAGGCCGGATTTCGACGTGCGCTTGAGCGAAGGCAGCGAGACGTTATGGAAGATCGGCAGGCCGATCACCACGCCTTGCTTGCCGCGTTCTTCCGGTACGTAGACGATGCCGGCATCGATCGAATCCGCAGCCGATTTCGGCGCGATCGTCTTGCCTTCCAGCGTGATCGTGCCGGCTGAGGTGCGGGTGATGCCCGATATCGCCTGCATCACCTCGCTGCGGCCGGCGCCGACAAGGCCGTAAAAGCCGAGGATCTCGCCCTTGTGCAGTTCGAAGCCGATATCGTTGAATTCGGTCGGATGCGACAGGCCGGAAACGGAGAGCACCGGTGCGCCGATCTCGGCCTTGCGCTGCGGGAAGATGTGATCGACCGCGCGGCCGACCATCAGGCGCACGATCTGGCTCTGGCCGGCATCCTTGATCAGGCCTTCGCCGACCATCTCGCCATCGCGGAACACCGTGTAGCGGTCGGCGATGCGGTAGATCTCGTCGAACTTGTGGCTGATGAACAGGATCGCCTTGCCATCGCTCTTGAGGAATTCGATCAGCAAAAAGAGCTCCTCGATCTCCTTCATGGAAAGCGCGGCGGTCGGCTCGTCCATGATGACGATCTGCGCGTCGATCGACATGGCACGCGCAACCGCGACCAGATGCTTGTTGGCGATGCCGAGGTCCTTCAGCCGCGCGTCGGCGTCGATATGGCCGGCATGCATGGTGTCCAGCACTTCGCGCGCATTCTTGCGCATCGTGCGCCAGTCGATGGTGCCGAAACGCGTGCGTGGCGCGTGGCCGAGAAAGATGTTTTCGGCGACGCTCAGATCGTCGAACAGCACGGTTTCCTGGTGGATGGCGGTGACGCCATGGCCGAAGGCGGCATGCGCGCTGGGCAGGGTGACGGCGTGGCCGTCTATGCTGATCGTGCCCCCGTCGGGCTGGTAGATGCCGGTCATGATCTTGACCAGCGTCGACTTGCCGGCGCCGTTCTCGCCGATCAGCGCTGTCACCTGGCCCGGATAGAGCGACAGGCTGACATTGTGCAACGCGCGCACGCCGGGAAAGCTCTTGGAGATGCCGGACAGCGTCAGGCGTGGAGCCGGGGCCGGAGGCCGCTCCTTCACCGCGCCGTGTTGGGCTGTCGTGTCCATAGTCGTATCAAGCCCTGAAACAAGGTTCGTTTAAAGCCGCGGCGGGACGTGAGCCCCGCCGCGTCAGCTCTAGAGAACTCCAGATCAATAGATCTTGGAAAACTTTTCGATGTTCGACTTGTCGAACTGGAAGGGCGGAGCCATTGCAGCCGAGTTGGTGTCGTCGAGCGTGACCTTGCCGACGCGGCCGATCGACAGCGTGGCGCCGGGCTTGGCCTCTTCCTTCTTCACCGCCAGATCATGGGCGAGGTAGACGGCCGAGTAGCCGAGGTCGATCGGGTTCCACAGGGCAACCGCCTGGCTGGAACCGTTGTCGATGAACTTCTTGAACTCGGACGGCAGTGCGAGACCAGTGACATTGACCTTGCCGATCAGGTTCTCGTCGGTGACGACCTGGGCGGCGGCAACGACGCCGACGGTGGTCGGCGCGATGATCGCCTTCAGGTTCGGATAGGACTTCAACAGGCCCTTGGCTTCGTCGGTGCTCTTGGCCGAATCGTCATCGCCGTAGACGGTGGCGACGAGTTTGATCTTGGGGAACTTCTCCGGCAGGATCTTCTTGGCCGCGTCGATCCAGGCGTTCTGGTTGGTCGCGGTCGAGGAGGCCGACAGGATGGCGACCTCGCCGCCTTCCGGCAGGTGGTCGGCGGCGAGCTTGATGATGGTCTCGCCGATCAGGCCGGTGTCGGACGGGTTGAGGTGAAGCTGGCGACCTTCCTTGGCGACGCCCGAATCCCACGAGATGACGGTGATGCCGCGTTCCATGGCCTTCTTCAGCACCGGCACCAGAGCGTCGGCGTCATTGGCCGAAATGGCGATGGCGTTGACCTTCTGCGCGATCAGCGAATTGACCACTTCGATCTGCGCTTCGGCGGTCGCCTTGGTCGGGCCGGTGTAGATGATGTCGACATCGCCGAGTTCCTTGGCCGCCTCTTCGGCGCCCTTGTTGGCGGCATCGAAGAAGCCGTTGCCGAGCGACTTCACCACCAGCGCGATCTTGACGTTTTCGGCATAGGCGGCATTCACGAACATGGCGGCCGAGAATGCAGCCGTCACCATCAATTTCTTCAAGAAGCTCATCGAATTTCCTCCCTTGAGCGTTGCATTCCATCGCCGCTGCGAGCGCGAGTTGGCCTCAGGCCTGCAGTGAAGATTCTTCCTTGTTGGTTGCGGATGTGCGGGCGACGATCAGCGTCACGCCGGCGGTCTCCAGCATCTTGGCTTCACGATCGTCGATGCCGTCATCGGTGATGACGGTGGCGATGCGCGACAGGCCGCACAGGATGAGGCTGGAGCGTTTGCGGAATTTCGAGGAATCGACCAGCACCACCAACTCGTCGGCCTGGTCGATCAGTTTCTGCTCCGCCTGGATCAAGAGCGGATCGCCCTCCATCAGGCCGAGCGGCCCCAGACCCTGCGCACCCATGAACATGCGGCGCGCATAGAAATTGCGCGTCACGTCGTTGTCGAAGGGCGACAGGATGATGTTCTGCTCGCGATAAATGGTGCCGCCCGACAGCATCACCGTATTCTTGGAATGCTTGAGCAAATGCTCGGCGATGGGGAACGAATTGGTGAAGATCGGCATGCGGCGGCCGGTCAGGAAATGCACCATCTGGAAGGTGGTGGTGCCGCCATTGATGATGATCGGTTCGCCGTCGTTGCACAGCTCGACCGCTTCACGCGCAATCGCCCGCTTCTGCGAGGCGTTGATGGTTTCGTTGACGGAAAAGGGCCGGCCGGCCAGCCCGATGAACTGCGGCGGCGAGATTGCCTCGGCGCCGCCGCGCACGCGGCGCAGGCGCTTCTGGACGTGGAGAGCCGCGATATCGCGCCGGATCGTCGCCTCGGAGGACTCCGTCAGGTCGACCATCTCCTGCACCGTCACCACAGGCTTTTCCTGGACGGCGGACAGAATGATCCTGTGGCGCTCTTTTTCGTGCATGGTTCCTCCCTGCCCGGGCATCTAGGCACCCAAAACGCGCAGTGTCAATCATTTCCGATCATATAATTTCATTGTGCAGTGCAGTATGATCGATATTGATCGTTTGTGATTGACAAGCCGAGCGCTTCCGTGGAAATTCGGGGCCAAATGGCCGCGCCTTCTGCGTGCCTTCGGGAGGATTTCTTATGCTCGACAAGCGCACCGGCGCGCGCCTCGCCAATCTGTGGGACGAGGCCAAGGCTCACGCCATGAGCGGGCCGGAACTTCTGGTCTACCGTTCGAACACACTTGGTTCCGACAAGCGGGTCACCAACTATGGCGGCGGCAACACGTCGTCGAAGATCTGGCAGAAAGACCCGCTCACCGGCGAGGATGTCGAAGTGCTGTGGGTCAAGGGATCGGGCGGCGACAGCGCCTCGATCAAGCTGGACGGCTTTGCCACGCTCTACATGGACAAGCTGCGCGCGCTCAAAGGCCTCTATCGCGGCGTCGAGCACGAAGACGAGATGGTCGGCTTCCTGCCGCACTGCACCTTCAACCTCAATCCGCGTGCGGCTTCGATCGACACGCCGCTGCATGCCTACGTGCCGAAGCCCTTTGTCGACCACATGCATCCCGATGCCATCATCGCCATTGCCGCGGCGAAGGATTCGAAGGCGCTGACGAAAGAAATCTTCGGCGAGGCCATCGGCTGGCTGCCGTGGAAGCGCCCTGGCTTCGAACTTGGCCTGTGGCTGGAGAAATTCTGCCTCGAACACCCAGCCGCCAAGGGCGTCATCCTGGAAAGCCACGGCCTGTTCACCTGGGGCGACACCCCCAGGGAATGCTACGAGACGACGATCTCAGTGATCAACCAGGCGATCGAATGGTTCGAGCGCCGCTCCGAGGGTGTCGCTATCTTCGGCGGTGAAGCGGTCAAGTCGCTCGACGCCACTGAGCGCCGTGCCATCGCGGCCAAACTGATGCCGAGGATTCGCGGCCTGATCTCGGAAAGGAGCCACAAAACAGGCCATTTCGACGATTCCACTGCTGTGCTCGAATTCGTCAACTCCAGGGATCTGCGCCCGCTGGCGGCACTCGGCACCTCATGCCCCGACCATTTCCTGCGCACCAAGATCCGCCCGCTGGTCATCGAATTCGATCCGGCAAAGCCCGATGTCGATGCCGTCATCGCGCGTCTTGCCGACGACATCGCCGAATATCGCGTTGGCTACCAGGCCTATTACGACAGCTGCAAGCATCCGGACTCGCCCGCCATCCGCGATCCCAATGCCGTCGTCTACCTGATGCCCGGCGTCGGCATGTTCACCTTCGCCGGCGACAAGGCGACGGCGCGCATCTCGGGCGAATTCTATGTCAACGCCATCAACGTCATGCGCGGCGCCTCCACCGTGTCGTCTTATGTCGGCCTGCCTGCACAGGAAGCCTTCGACATCGAGTACTGGCTGCTCGAAGACCTGAAGCTGCAGCGTATGCCGAAGCCGAAGTCGCTTGCCGGCCAGATCGCCCTGGTCACGGGTGGCGCCGGCGGCATCGGCCGCGCCACGGCCAACCGCCTGCTGCGCGAAGGCGCCTGCGTGGTGCTGGCCGACATCGACGAGACAGCACTGGCCAGCGCCAATGACGAACTGGCGAAAGTCTACGGCAGGGACTTCGTGCGGCCGGTGCTGATCAATGTCACCTCGGAGGAGCAGGTCATTTCGGGCTTTGCCGAGACAGCGGTCGAGTTCGGCGGCATCGACATTCTGGTATCGAATGCAGGGCTGGCCTCCTCGGCGCCGATCGAGGAGACGACGCTGGCGCTGTGGAACAAGAACATGGACATCCTGTCGACCGGTTATTTCCTGGTCTCGCGGGAAGCGTTCCGGCTGTTCCGCGCGCAGAAGATTGGCGGCAACGTCGTCTTCGTCGCCTCCAAGAACGGCCTTGCCGCATCGCCGAACGCCGCCGCCTATTGCACCGCCAAGGCTGCCGAGATCCATCTCGCCCGCTGCCTGGCGCTGGAGGGCGCGGAGGCGCAGATCAGGGTCAATGTCGTCAACCCGGACGCGGTGCTGCGCGGCTCGAAGATCTGGACCGGCGAGTGGAAGGAACAGCGCGCCGCCGCCTACAAGATGTCGACCGACGATCTGGAGGAGCACTATCGCTCGCGTTCGATGCTGAAGCGCTCGGTCTTCCCGGAAGACATCGCAGAGGCGATCTATTTCCTGGCGTCCGACATGTCGGCCAAGTCGACCGGCAACATCATCAATGTCGACGCGGGCAACGCCCAGTCGTTCACGCGCTGAGCGGAGGGGACGATGGAACACATCATCTCCGCCGACCTCGTCGACAAGGACAACGCCGCGCGCAAGGCAAACCTCGAGCGCGACTACGCCTCGCTCGGCGAGCGGCTCGACCGTCGCGGCATCGCCATCGACGCTATCAGAGACAAGGTCGAGAAATTCGCGGTGGCGATCCCGTCCTGGGGCGTCGGCACCGGCGGCACGCGCTTTGCCCGCTTTCCCGGTGCCGGCGAGCCACGCGATATCTTCGACAAGATCGAGGATTGCGCCGTCATCCAGCAATTGACGCAGGCGACGCCGACCGTTTCCCTGCACATTCCGTGGGACAAGGCCGATCCGAACCGGCTGAAGCAAGCGGCCTCGCGCTTTGGCCTCGGCTTCGACGCCATGAACTCCAACACCTTTTCCGACGCCAAGGACCAGAAGCTCTCCTACAAATTCGGCTCGCTGTCGCATGCCGACGCCGGCACGCGCCGGCAAGCGGTCGAGCACAATCTCGAATGCATCGAGATCGGCAAGACGCTCGGCTCCAAGGCGCTGACGGTGTGGATCGGCGACGGTTCGAACTTTCCCGGCCAGGTCAATTTCGCCAAGGCATTCGAGCGCTATCTCGACGCCATGAAAGAGGTCTACGCCGGACTGCCCGCCGACTGGAAGCTGTTCAGCGAGCACAAGATGTACGAGCCGGCCTTCTATTCCACCGTCGTGCAGGACTGGGGCACCAACTACATGATCGCGCAGGAGCTGGGCGACAAGGCGTTCTGTCTCGTCGACCTCGGCCACCATGCCCCAAACGTCAACATCGAGATGATCGTGTCGCGGCTGATCCAGTTCAAAAAACTCGGCGGCTTCCACTTCAACGATTCGAAATATGGCGACGACGATCTCGATGCCGGTTCGATCGATCCTTACCGGCTGTTTCTCGTCTTCAACGAACTGGTCGACGCCGAACTTTCCGGCGCCGAGGGGTTCGACCCGGCCCACATGCTCGACCAGAGCCACAACGTCACCGATCCGATCGAAAGCCTGATGCTATCGGCGGTCGAGGTGCAGCGCGCCTATGCGCAGGCGCTGCTGGTCGACCGCAAGGCGTTGGAAGATTTTCAGGATAGCAATGACGCGCTGATGGCGACGCAGACGCTGAAAGCGGCCTACCGCACCGATGTCGAGCCGATCCTCGCCATGGCGCGGCTGAAGACCGGCGGCGCCATCGACCCGGTCGCCGCCTATCGAGCGGCGGGTTACCGCGCCAAGGTTGCAGCGGAACGCCCTGCAGTCGCTGGCGGTTCGGGCGGCATTTTCTGAGGCCGAGCCGGCCCCCTCATCCGGCCGCTTTGCGGCCACCGCCCTCCGGGCGTTCGTTGTTCGAAAAGCCAAGCAGTTGGCTTTTCGCCCGCTGCGCGGACCACGCCTCACCCCCGCAGGGAGAAGAGACTGGCGTCAGCGCTGACACCTCCTCTCCCCTCGGGGAGAGGTCGGATTGCCCCGAATTGCCCTTCGCAATTCGGTTGGCAATCCGGGTGAGGGGGCTCTTTCTCGTGCTCCCTTAATTGTTAGTGGACTCGATCCGTCCAACACGGTCTTCTAGGCATCCCCCCGCCCGGAGAACCGCCATGCCTCTCAACCGTCGGACACTGATCGCCGCCAGTCTTTCCATCACCTTTGTCCTGGCGCCGTTGACGAGTGTCTTCGCCGCCTCGCCGGCGCCGGCCAAGGGCGAGCACGGCATGGTGGTGACGGCCCAGCATCTGGCGTCCGAAGTCGGCATCGAGGTGTTGAAGAAGGGCGGCAATGCTGTCGACGCGGCGGTTGCCGTCGGCTATGCGCTCGCCGTCGTCTACCCCAATGCCGGCAATATCGGCGGCGGCGGCTTCATGACCATCCGCTTCAAGGACGGCAAATCGACCTTTCTCGATTTCCGCGAGCGGGCGCCGCTGGCGGCGACAAAAACCATGTATCTCGACAAGGACGGCAACCCGGTGAAGGGCGCCAGCCTCGACGGCTATCTCGCCGTCGGCGTACCGGGCTCTGTGGCTGGCTTCGAGATGGCCCGTGAAAAATACGGCAAATTGTCCCGCCAGGATCTGATGGCGCCGGCAATCGGCTACGCCAAGGACGGGTTCATCCTCAACCAGGGCGACGCTGCCTCGTTTGCCGGCAGTGCCGACAGGCTGGCGAAGGACCCCGCGGCCGCCGCCATATTCCTGAAACCCGACGGCAAGCCCTATGG
>NZ_RZRR01000630.1:0-3404 GCF_003998555.1 Mesorhizobium sp. M7A.F.Ca.CA.002.09.1.1
CCCCTACTCCCCTACTCCCCTACTCCCTGCGAGCATCATGCCCTACCAATCCCCGATCTCCCCCGGCCGTTCCTGGTATGAGGACACGGCCGGTCCGCGGCCTGAATACCCGGCGCTGGATGGCGACCGGACATGCGACGTCGTTGTCATCGGCGGCGGCTTTACCGGCCTGTCGGCGGCAGCGCATCTGGCCAAGGCGGGCGCCAATGTCGTTTTGATCGAGGCGTATCGCTTCGGTGATGGCGCCTCCGGGCGCAATGGTGGCCAACTTGGCACCGGCCAGCGCGCCTGGGCCGAAGACCTGGAGGCCGAGTACGGCTTGTTCCGCGCCAAGGCTCTGTTTGATCTTGCCGAAGAGGCGAAGGCGCATCTCCTCGAATTCACTGCCGCCAACCAGATCGATATCGACTATATGCCGGGCCAGCTCTCGGTGGCGCACAAGCCGCGCTATGTCGATGACTACAAGGCGCATGCCGAGATCATGGCGAGCCGTTTTTCCTACCCGCATATCTCGTTCATGGATGCCAGGGAGACGGCGGAGCGGCTGGGCTCGACCGCCTATTTCGGCGGCACGCGCGACACCGGCACAGGGCACATCCATCCGATGAAGCTGGTGATCGGCACAGCGCGGGTGGCAGCGCTTGCAGGCGCGCAGCTGTTCGAGGGGACTCAATCAACCGGCATCATTTCCAGTGGCGGCAAGATCAAGGTTTCGACGTCGAGAGGCACGGTGACGGCGCAGAAATGCCTGATCGCGGTCAACGCCTATGGCGGCGCGCTCGAGCCGGTGAGTGCCGCGCACGTCATGCCGATCGGTTCCTTCATCGGCGCGACCGTGCCTCTGGGAGCCGACTCGAACGTTTTGCGGGGCGGCGAGGCGGTCGACGATTCCCGCTTCGTCGTGCGCTATTTCCGCAGATCGAAGGACGGGCGGCTGCTGTTTGGCGGACGCGAGGTCTATGGCGTCAACGATCCCCGGGATATCCACATCCACATCCGTCGCCAGATCGCGGAACTCTATCCGGCGCTCGGGGATGTCGAGATCACGCATGGCTGGGGCGGCTATGTCGGCATCACGGTGCCAAGAAAGCCGTTCGTGCGCGAAGTGATGCCCAATGTGATCTCGGCCGGCGGCTATTCCGGCCACGGCGTCATGCTGTCGAACTACTTCGGTAAACTCTATGCCGAAACCGTTGCCGGCAACCGCGACCGGCTGAAGCTGATCGAGGATCTGAAAATCCCGCCTTTCCCTGGCGGCCGGCGTTTCCGCACGCCGCTGCTGTTCCTGGCGCTCAACTGGTTTGCGCTGCGCGACAGGATCTAGCCGGCCGGCCTGATGTAATATTGTAATATTTGTTGTAACATTTGTTGCCCGTGCGACGCATTGCGCAATTTCCCGCAAAGGCGCAGAATCCTCTATGTTGGCGTACTGATGCCACAATCGCAGGCGAAAGCTGCCGGTTCTGGGCGATTGTTCGGGGATTGTTGCGGGCCTGCCCGCGTTGTTTTTGGGACCGATGCGGATCAGACGCCGGACTTCCGGCACCGATTGAAAGAACGTCGGCCCGCTTATGGAGGTGGCAAGAGTGAGAGAGCCCTTCAGTTTCGGTACGCCGGAACGTCGGCGCTTTGCCATGCAGTTCGGATACGACATGCGGCCGTCCTTCTGGCAGGAAGTCCGTTCGAACTCGCATCTGGTGATTGCCGCGATCGGCACCGCCGCACTGCTTGGCGTCGCCGCCGTGGCGCTGTGGCTGGCGCTGCCGGCCAGCGACAGGCAAGCGGCAGCGAGCCCCGAACAGACCATTCCAACGGTTCCGGTGAAGACGACGAAAATAACCCCGGTTGGGGCCGCGGTCGCTGCGGCAGCCGTACCGCAGGCGCGCAAGTCCGACGCAATTCCAACAACTGTGGCGGCCGCGCAAGACAACATTCCCGCACTCGCCGCCAATGACCCGCGCTGGACCGGTTCCCAGCTGAAGGCCGCATCCGCGTCCGATTCGACTGCTCCCAGCCAGGTGGCGGACAAGGCACCCGACAAGCAAACGGCGGCATTCGCGCAGCCGGCAGCCGATACCGATGCCGCCACCGAACTTGCCAAGGTAGCCGCGCCCGGCGCAACCGCGGGCAACCATCCCGACGGCGCACAAACCGCCGCCATTCCCGAGGTGCAACCGCAAGTGCCGGCTCAAGAGCCCGCGGCAGAAGGTGATGACAGCCAGGCCAAGGCGAAGCCAAGGAAAGCCGCAGCCGCCGGAACAGGACGCATCCTGAGGGCCGTGACCATGCGAAGCGGCCCGAAGAAAAATGCCGCCGCCATCGGTACGGTGCCAGCCAAAACCTCGGTGCAGGTGATGAGCTGCAAGAAATGGTGCCAGATCACCTACAACGGCAAGACCGGCTGGATCTACAAGAGCTACATCAAGACCGGCGCCTGACGTCTACCGCCTTGGGTGAGGCACGCCCCTTATCTTGGCGCCTATCGTTCCCAAAACCGCTGCAGTGCGGAGCAGGCTTGCTTGATCGCCCGAACGGCTTTCGAAGACATAGCCGGCGGAACCGACGATGGCCGAGCCTCGCCGGCTGACGGAAACCTCGATCGTGAAGGCCTGCTCGGGTATCTTTGCACCTGCCGATGTTCCGGCCTTGACGAAGTTGGCCAGCGTGGGGCCGGCTCGACTTACGACCAGATCGCCGCGCCGCGAATTGACCGTGAATGTGCTGTAGAGATCAGGCAAAGAAATCGAGCGCAGCCTGGAAAAGTCCTGCAGCTCAGCCACGGATTCGAACGGTGCATGCTTGAAACCACCCACGACTTCGACCTTTTGCGTGGCCACCGCGGCAAAGATGCTGGCGCCGCTGCGGGAATATTCGACCGCGATCGCAAGCCAGTTGGACATCTCCGGATCGACGCCGAGCGAAGCGAAACCCTGGGCAAGCAGATTGTGATCGGCGGCGTTGAGATCGATCAGGCCCGAATGCCCCTGCAACCGCATCACGACCGTCAGATCGCCGACCACGCAGGAGACTGGCTCGAAATTGAGCGGCAACCCGATGTCCGGCCCGGCGCTCGACAGGCGCGCGGCCAGCACGTTGGTCAGGCCTTCGGCGAGCAGGCCGAACCGCTGGCTTTCGGTCTCATTCGAAGCGATCTTGAGCCGCGTCCAGGCGGTCAGGGCGAAGGTCGAGGTGATGGCGGAGACGATGAGGAGGAAGACAAGGACAGCGACGAGGGCGAAGCCGGAGGATTGGCACTCGCAAGAGGCCGATGAATCACGGGGATTTTCTTCGACCACAGTCCACCATCGAGAATAAAAGTGTGCTGTCACCCTACAATCGTTGTTTATCTTTCTTTAAATCATTCATCCCAAATCAATCTTAAATTTTTGTTTATTGGTATATAT
>NZ_RZRR01000631.1:0-3403 GCF_003998555.1 Mesorhizobium sp. M7A.F.Ca.CA.002.09.1.1
GCGAGGACGTCCTCCTCGTTTCCGGCCCAGCATCGCCGTGTCGAGATCAACACAGGTGCCGACCTGGATTGGCCGTGCCAACAATTCTTCCACGTCCTGCGCGGCGAGCCGGTCCCGCTCGACGACGCTCTCGTTGAGGCAGTGCGGTTCCGGCTCGTCGAGCAACGGGGCGCAGACATCGTCTGGGCCGGAAACGAGGAGGACGTCCTCGCCCCGGCTCAGGCGCTCCGCTACGCGATCATAATTGGCGGTGAAGGCGGGGCTGTATCCCTTGCCCACATAGGTGAGCAGGCAAAGGAGGTGATGGGCGCGCAGCCTGATCGTCACGGATTGACCAGCTTGGCCTTGCCGCCGCGAAGCGCCATGAGCGTCGCGGCACCCAGCGCCGACTTGAGCAAGCCGCCGACGATGAACGGCAGGAAGCCGAAGGTAACGGCCTGTTCGGCTCCAATCATGACGGCAAGCCATGCTGTGCCCAGCACAAGGCAGGCAAGGTTGCCAAGCAGCATGGCGACGAAGGCAAGCATCACCCTTTTGCCGTTCCAGCCGCGTTCGGCCAGCCAGCCGACCAGTGCGCCGACAAGCGGGAAGGCGAAGAGATAGCCAGCCGTCGGCCCGACGAAATGCGCCGCACCCGCTGCCCCTCCGGACAGAACGGGAAAGCCGACCGCACCCTCGACCAGCCAGGCGGCGATGGTGAGCGCGCCAAGCCGCCAGCCATAGAGCGCGCCGACCAATGTCACGGCGAAGGTCTGCATCGTCACCGGGACCGGCACCATCGGCACTTCGACGTAGGATGACAGCGCCAGGAACAGGGTGCCGAGCACAACGGCTCCAATCTGCCAGGCAAGAGAACGATCCTGGAGCCGGAGCGGGCTGAACGACGGCTTGCTGGACGAGAATGCGACGTCTGTCATTGGGATTCCTTCGATCGATTTCAAATTATAGATAATTTCTGTTTTCGATCTATTATCGAATCCACACTTCCCTGGAGATTGCAAGCCCTGGCTTTGGCGGAGGCCGTCTAACCTACGATGGCGAAGGCTTCGCGCGTCGTTCCGGAAGCCGTCCTGACCGGCTTGCGGCCAATCCATTGGACGTGCCGCCCCAGTGTGACGGCCGCCGATTCGGTGTTTCCCTGCCGCAAGGCGGCGAGGATCGCGCGATGGTCCTGATCGGTGCGTGTCTCCCACTCCGAGCGCCATGCCGCGAACAGGAAACGGGCGCTTGCCGCGTGCAGATCGTTGATGGTGGCGAGCAGGCGCGGCATGCCACATGGCGACAGGATCAAGCGGTGGAAGGCGCGGTTGGCCTCTTCCCACGACCGGACATCGCGGGACTTGTCGCCAGCCTTGGACGCCTCCTCGGCGAGATCGAGAATGGCCGATGTCAGATGCGGCGCCGCGTGGCGCAGCGCCAGCACTTCAAGGGCGGCGCGCATTTCGGCGACTTCCTTGACCTCGCCCAGGTCGAAAGACGCGACACGCACGCCGCGGCGCGGTTCGCCGATGGCCAGCCCTTGCGCCTCGAGGCGGCGGAAGGCCTCGCGCACCGGAACATGGCTGGTTTGGAATTCCTCGGCGATGTGATCCTGCCGAAGCCTGGCCCCCGGCTCGATCGCACCGGAAATGATGCGGTCCGCCAGAACCTTGCTGATGCGCACCGCGATGGTGTCGTCTGTGCCCTTTGCCATGTTTTATAGATAATTTGCGGCAGGGCGGCTTGTCGAGACGGCGGGACCGAATTCCTAAACTTCCTCTTAGCGCAGGCCAGAGATAGCGTCGCGAAAGTCCAGCCTTTAGTTGACCCGGCTGATGCAGAAATCGATGACGTCGATCAGCGCCGATTTCTGCGGCGTCGCTTCGAGCGGCGCCAGCGCGTCGCGGGCAATCTCGCCGAAATGGCGCGCGCGTCCGATCGTGTCGGCAATGGCGCCGTGGCGGGTCATCAGGCCGGTCGCCTTTTCCAGGCCGGCGTCATCGGCGACATTGTCCTCGATGGCGCGCTTCCAGAAGGTGCGCTCGGCCTTGGTGCCGCGCCGATAGGCGAGAATGACCGGAAGCGTCACCTTGCCCTCGCGGAAATCGTCGCCGACGTTCTTGCCGAGATCCTTGCTGGTGCCGCCATAGTCCAGCGCGTCGTCGATCAGCTGGAAGGCCAGGCCGAGATTCATGCCATAGGAGCGCAGCGCCGCACGATCGTTGCGCGTCGCCTGGGCGATGACCGGGCCGACCTCGGCAGCAGCCGAAAAAAGTGCGGCGGTCTTGGCCTTGATGACGGCGAAATGCTCGTCCTCGGTGGTTTCGAGGTTCTTGGCGGCGGCAAGCTGCATGACCTCGCCCTCGGCGATGATCGAGGCTGCACTCGACAGGATGTCGAGCGCCTCGAGCGAGCCGACATCGACCATCATGCGGAAAGCCTGGCCGAGCAGGAAGTCGCCGACCAGCACGCTTGCCTGGTTGCCCCAGATCATGCGGGCGGTCTTCTTGCCGCGGCGCATGCCGCTCTCGTCGACGACATCGTCGTGCAGAAGCGTCGCGGTGTGCATGAATTCGACGGAGGTGGCGAGCTTGACGTGGCCCTCGCCGGCATAGCCGAACATCTGGGCTGCGGCCAGCGTCAGCATCGGCCGCAGCCGTTTGCCGCCGGACGAGATCAGATGGTTGGCGACCTCCGGGATCATCTCGACGTCGGAGCCGGCCTTGGACAGGATCAATTCATTGACGCGCCCCATATCGGCGGCAGTCAGATCGATCAGATCCTTGATGGAGGCGGGCTCCCGCTTCCCGTTTTCGATGTTGAGAACGACACCCACGACAATCACTCCCGTCTTGGTATAGAGCGTGCGACGGCACCCTTAGTCCCTGTATGGACTCTAGGGCGGCGGACATGGGCACGGCAAGTGGCGAATTGGCGCGGCGGCGGCGACAGAATGTCAACGACCCCAAGGGAACGGCTCTGCCCCGGAATCCCCTGCCCGTTTACATCAATAGCGCAAACTGCGAGTTTCATACGATGATAGAACTAGTCCGCACCAACGATGCCGTGATCATTTCCTTTGTCGAATCGCTGATGCGCGACGCCGGCATTGCCTGCTTTGTCGCCGACCAGAATATGAGCATTCTCGAAGGGTCGATCGGTCTTTTGCAGAAGCGCGTCATGGTCGACGCCGACCAGGCCGACGCGGCACGGCGCATCCTCAGGGATGCCGGCATCGCCAACGAAATCCGCGGAAAATAATGTCCGCCGCGCCCGCCGCCCTTGTCCCGGACACGCCGGCCCATACGGTCGACGCTTTCCATCGCGGCCGGTTCTGGCTGGTGCAGCCCAAGCAAGGCGGTCATCGCGCCGGCATGGATGCGATGATGCTGGCGGCCTCCGTGCCGGCCTCTCTTGCCGGTCG
>NZ_RZRR01000632.1:0-3402 GCF_003998555.1 Mesorhizobium sp. M7A.F.Ca.CA.002.09.1.1
CAGCGTATCCGCGCGTTCGCGGCCCTTCTCGCGACCGGTGAGGATGGCGATGCGAAGCCCTACCTTGGCGGCAAGCGGCGTGATGGTCGCAAGATGCTGGCGCGCCAGGATTTCGGTCGGTGCCATCAAGGCTGCCTGGCCGCCGGCCTCGACGGCACGCGCCATGGCCAGCAGCGCGACGACAGTCTTGCCGGAACCGACATCGCCCTGCAGAAGCCGCAGCATGCGCTCTGGGTCGGCGAGGTCGGCATTGATTTCGGCCAGCGCAAACTCCTGGCTTGATGTCAGCGAATAGGACAGTGCGGCCCGCAGTTTTTCGACGATGCGGCCGTCGCCGACCAGGGGTCGCCCGGACAGCCTGCGGACTTTCGCTCGCACCAGCGCCAGCGAGACCTGGCCCGCCAGCAACTCGTCATAGGCGAGCCGCCGCCAGGCGGCACCATCGATGGAGACGTCAATCGGGTCGGCCGGATTGTGGATGCGGGCAAGCGCATCGCCAAAGGCCGCAAAGGTGTGCCGCCGCATGAAGGCGCCGTCCTGCCATTCGGGAAATTCAGGCACGCGCGTCAGCGCCTGGCCGATCGCCCGGCGCAGCACCTTGCCCGAGAGCCCGGCTGTCAGAGGATAGACCGGTTCGACCAGCGGCAGGTTTTCCGCTTCGCTGGCCAGCGCAATATGGTCGGGGTGGACCATGCTCGGGCGGCCGTTGAACCATTCCATGCGGCCCGAGACCACGACATGCTCGCCCTCGGGCATCGCCTTTTCGAGATAGGAGGCGTGAGCATGGAAGAAGGTCAGCGCGATCTCTCCGGTATCGTCATGGGCGAAGACCCGGTAGGGCACCGACCTGTTGCCACGCGGTGGCGGCTGGTGGCGGTCGATGCGCACATCGAGCGTGACGATCTGGCCTTCCGCGGATCCCGCGATACCAGGCCGACTGCGCCGGTCGATGACGGTGTGCGGCAGCACGAACAGAAGATCGCCGGCACGCGCCGCGCGGTCGCCGAGATCGGCCGGAACAACCTTCTCGATCAGCGCGCCGACTTTCGGTCCGACGCCTGCAAGCGACGTAATCGGGACAAACAAGGGATCGAGGATGGTCGGGCGCATGATGTCAGCTTATGTTGCGACGGCGGCAGCGCAAGGCTGACAGCCCCTTCTATCCACGCTATATGCGCCGCAGCAAGCAAGGATGCGGTACGATGACCGGAACGACGAGATCAAGCGAGGGGCTGGACGTGCGCCGCCGCAAGCTTCTGTTTCGCTCCTGGCATCGCGGCATGCGCGAGATGGACCTGATCCTCGGCACTTTCGCCGACGCTGAGATCGGCGTCTTGACCAACGAGGAAATCGACCAATATGAGAGGCTCCTCGACATTCCCGATACCGAATTCCTGCCCATGGTCACCGGCGAACGCCCGGTTCCGGCCGATATCGATTGTGCCGTCCTGCGAAAGATCCTGGCTTTCCGCCGCTCTCTGACATTCTGAACACAAGCAATTCCAGGAAAAGTAACGAAGCGGTTTTCCGTTCGGAATTGCGATGAAACAAGACCGTGATTTCATGAGCCTCATTCCCACCATCGGTCTGCCGAAAGGCCGCGCCGGTCAGTTCATCGTCGATGGCGTCGCCGACGGCTACGAAGCCTTTGCGCTGGTGCAGGCGGCGCTCGAGATCGCGCCCGACAAGCCGGTTCTGTTCGTCGCGCGCGACGGTCAGCGCCTGCCGGCGATCATCGAGGCATTGTCCTTCGCGGCCCCCGGCCTGCCGGTGCTGGAACTGCCGGCCTGGGATTGCTTGCCCTACGACCGCGTCTCGCCCGGCTCCGATGCGGCCGCCAAGCGCCTCGATGCGCTGACCGCCATGATCGCTCTGGCGAAGAAGCCGCACCGCGCCGTCATCCTCACCACCGCCAATGCGCTGCTGCAGCGCATTCCGCCGTCCGAGTTGGTCGAGGCGCAGACTTTTCATGCCAGGCCCGGCAACCAGATCGACATGAACGCACTGGTCTCGCGGCTGGAAACGTCCGGTTTCGAGCGTGTGCCGACAGTGCGCGGCATCGGCGAGTTCGCGGTGCGCGGCGGCATTCTCGACCTGTTCGCCCCCGGCTGGACCGAGGCGCTCAGGCTCGATTTCTTCGGCGACACGCTGGAATCGATCCGTGTGTTCGACGCCGCCACGCAGCGCACCACCGGTCAACGCAAGTCGATGGCGCTGCAAGCGATGAGCGAAGTGGCGCTGACGCCGGAAACCATCAGCCGCTTCCGCCGCTCCTATATCGAAGCCTTCGGCGCACCGCAGCGCGACGACGGGCTCTATGCGGCGGTCAGCGAAGGGCGTCGCTTCGCTGGCATGGAGCACTGGCTGCCGTTCTTTTACGAACGGCTGGAGACGGTGTTCGACTATCTGCCTGACACGCCCGTCATCTTCGACCATCTGGCGCATGAGGCGCTGGCCGAGCGCCACACGCTGATCCTCGATCACTACGAGGCGCGCAGGAAGCAGGCCGATGGCGCGCTGAAGGATGCGGTGCCCTATAAGCCAGTCGCGCCGGACCTGCTCTATCTCTCCCCGGAAAACCTGATCACCTCGCTCGGGCCGCGCGAAGCGATCGACTTTACGCCATTCGACGCGCCCGACATTGGCGCCAAGAAGGTCTATCACGCCGGTTCGCGCCACGGCCGCAGCTTCGTCGAGGAGCGCGCCGATCCGAACGCCAACGTGTTCGATGTCGTCGTCAAACACATCGCCGATGAGCGCGCGGCGCGCCGCCGCGTCGTCATCGCCGGCTGGACCGAAGGCTCGCTCGACCGGCTTGGCCAGATCCTCGCCGAACACCATCTCGGCAACCTCAAGCAGGTCGTGACGCTGGCGGAAGCCGAAAAGCTCGAGCCGGGGCAGGCGGCCCTGGCCGTGCTGCCGCTCGAATCCGGCTTCGAGACCGAAAAACTGGTCGTCGTCGCCGAACAGGACATTTTGGGCGACCGGCTGATCCGGCGCTCGAAACGCAAGAAACGTCCCTCGGATTTCATTGCCGAGGCCTCGGCGCTGTCGGCCGGCGACATTGTCGTCCATGCCGACCACGGCATTGGCCGTTTCATTGGCCTGCGCACCATCGAAGCGGTCGGCGCGCCGCATGACTGCCTGGAAATCCACTATGCCGGCGACGACCGGCTGTTCCTGCCGGTGGAAAACATCGAACTCCTGTCGCGCTACGGTTCTGACACGGCCGAGGCGACGCTGGACAAGCTTGGCGGCGGCGCCTGGCAGTCGCGCAAAGCGCGGCTGAGGAAGCGCCTGCTCGACATGGCCGGTCAGTTGATCCGCATCGCCGCCGAGCGGCAGATGCGCTCTGCGGCGATGCGGATCAACTGACCGGCCATGTCGAGCAGGCGCTTCCTC
>NZ_RZRR01000633.1:0-3401 GCF_003998555.1 Mesorhizobium sp. M7A.F.Ca.CA.002.09.1.1
CAGACGAACAGATCATCGAAGCGGCAAAGGCTGCCGGCGTCGATGATTTCGTTTCACGCCACCCGCGCGGCTACGACATGAATGTCGGCGAGCGCGGCACCAATCTTTCCGGCGGCCAAAGGCAGACGGTGGCGATCGCGCGCCTGCTGCTGACCAAACCGAAAATCGTCTTTCTGGACGAGCCGTCGGGCTCGATGGATCTTGCTTCCGAACGCCAGTTGATCAAGCAGCTCAAAGTCGCCTTTGACCGCGACACCACGCTGATCGTCTCCACACATCGGTTCAGCATGCTTGAACTGGCCGACCGCCTGATCGTTATCGAACAGGGCAAAATCGTTGCCGACGGACCGAAGGACCAAGTCATACAGGCGTTGCAGAAAACAAGCGCCTGACAAAACAATTATTGCTGCATCCAATGCGTTGGGGCGTGGGAAATGCTTGCCAGGGAAGATCGGCCGCCGCTGTTTGCGTCGGCGTCCATATTCATCATCGGAGCGCTCTTCGTCGTTTTTGTCGCCTGGGCGTCCTTTGCCGAAGTCGATGAGATCGCACGCGGCGACGGCAAGGTCATACCTGCTTCCAAGACCCAGATCATCCAGGCGAGCGAGGCCGGTGTGGTTCAGGAAATCGCCGTGACGATCGGCCAGGTCGTCAAGAAGAACGATCTCATCATCCGCCTGGACAACACGCTCAACACGTCCAGCCTTGGCGAGCAGCAGGCCAAGGCGCGCGCGCTGGAAGTGCGCATAGCAAGGCTGAAATACGAACAGGCCGGCAATCTCTCGGGCCCATTTCCGTGCCCGCAGGACATCCAGTCGGTCGCTCCGCAAATCTGCGACAATGAACAGAAGCTGCTCATCGCCCGGCGCGGGAACTTCGACAACAAGCTGTCCGTGCTCAAGTCACGCCTCGATCAGCGCGAGAAGGAACTTGCCGAGGCGGAGGCCAATTCCGATCGTCTTACCAAGAACCTGGCGGTCAGCGACCAGGAGGCAAAACTCGTCGACGCGATGGTCAAGAAAGGCCTGATGGCAAGGACCGAGCAGCTCCGGGTAGAGCGCGAACAGACCGAACTCAACGGCCAGCTGAACCTTGCCGGCGAAACGATAAAGAAGATCAAATCGTCGATCACGGAAGCTCAGCTTCAGGTCGAGGAACTCGGCCTGCAATTGCAGCAGGAGGCGTTGGACGACCTTACCCAGGCGCTGGCGGACCTTTCGGTGGTGGATGAGACCATAAGGGGAGCCACCGACAAGGTCGCGCGCACCGATATCCGGTCTCCCGTGGACGGCATCGTCAACACGCTGGAGCTGAACACGGTCGGCGCCTTCGTCCAGCCTGGCGCCGTCGTGGCCGGCATCGTGCCAACCTCCGAAACGTTGCTGGTGGAGGCACGGGTCTCGCCGCGGGATGTCGCCTTCATCCGGCCCGACCAGGAAGCCCTTATCAAGGTCACCGCCTATGACTTCTCGATCTTCGGCGGCATCGAGGGCAAGGTCTCCAACATCACAGCCGACAGCCTGGTCGATCAGAAAACGGGGGAGCCCTATTATCAGGTGCGCGTGGCGACGGACAAATCGACCCTTCAAAGAGACGGCAAGGCCTATTCGATCATCCCCGGAATGATCTGCTCGGTCGACATCAAGACCGGGCGCAAGACGATCCTGCACTACCTCCTGAAGCCGATCAACAAGGCGCGCGAGGAGGCGATGAGTGAGCGGTAGCGCCAGCCCTCATCATTCCGATCGCGAGCGGCTGCTTGCGCCAGTCGCCGCCGAGGATTTCGGGCTGGAGTTTCGGGTCGTGGCGCGCGGTGGCATACGGCGCGGCATTCGTCTGGAGCGGGCATTCTGGATGTCGCTGAAGCAGATGGCCGAAAGCAGGAAGTGCACGATCGGCATGCTCATCGACGAGATCGCCGAAAGCCAGGCCCAGACAGGCAATCTGACATCCGCGATCAGGGTGGCCTGCATGCGTGGGTTGGGGGACGAAAACCTGACCTTGCGAAGGCTTGCATCGATCAACACCATCAACGCCATACTGGTCGCGTGCCCGTCTCCGGCCTTTGCCCTGGCTTCTTCGAAGAAGATCCTGTCGTTCAACGCGCCGTTCCAGCAACTGGTCAAGCGCCAATTGCCGATCGCCCCAAGCGATGACGCACGGCACGACCTCAAGCTGGCGCTGGACCTCAATGTGGCCGACATCTTCACGCGGCTCGACGCCAATGGCGAATCGCCGGTGGCCACCGGTTTTGTCATCGGCGCGGGTGACCGTCGATACCGGGGGCAATTGAATGCGGTGCGGGCCCCGGTGCTCGAGCCGGAGCTGCTGATGGCGTTCGTCTTCGGCGGCTGAATGCCCGCCAGTCTTTGGCGAGAACCTATGGCTTGGACTGGCCGAAACCCTATGGCTGAAAACCTTCGCCGGGTGCGACGGTTGCGAAACCGCCCTTGATGTCGGCCATCTGGGCGCCGCCCGGTCTTGAACCGTGGATCCAGGCCCGGTCCGTGCTGAACGAATAGAGCGGGACGTAATCCGGGAGATCGCTGTCACGCATAACGGTGTTGCTGAGGCTGTCGAGAATGAAGGTGCCGCTGCCTGTGCTCACCGACAGCACTGCGTGAAAGAAGCCTCTCTTGCGATCCTGGAGGACGACAAGCGCCATGCTTTGCGTCGGAATGCCGGCCCTCAGCAGGGCCGTCATCTTGAGGATGGCAAAATCCTCGCAATCGCCGGCTCGCCGCTCGAGAATCTCCGAAGGCTTCGCCCAATAGTCGAGCTTGCCGTAGACGACGCTGTCTTTCCTGTAGGCGATCAGGCGATTGACGCTGCTGTTGACGAAGGACAGCTTCTCGCTGAATCCCTTGCCTTGAGCGGCAGCGATCATGCCGGCAAAAGCCGTGCTCTTGTGCTCGCAGGGGCTGCCTGCCGAACAAGCGGTGATTGCCCGGTAGACAGGCGCCCAGCGCGCCGCGACGGGAAAATTGCGCATGGACAAGGCAACCGATCCGAAGACCCCTGGAATAATCGACGCGGTCTGCACCGGATCTATCCCGGCGTCATCTCGCGCCGTTGACGAGCCGTCCCCGCGGCCGACATCCGGGCCATAGCTGCCGGTGACCATGCCGATCCGGTAAGCGTCCGCAGGCTGCCAGGGCTGGGGCCTCGTCAGTGAAACACCGCCGAGACAGGGCGGCGTCTGGACCTTCTCCTGGGGCCTGCCGGGTGCGGGGATATCGCTGGCGAATGACGGCCCCGCCAGGCCGACAAGCCCGATTGCCAGCAGGAGCATCTGGAGCCCGGTTTTCCCCGGAACCGATTTTTGCTTTTTCATAACGCCCACCTTTGACTGTGGACGCTACCAATCTTGTCTCAAATTATTGGAAAGGAAGGTGGATAAA
>NZ_RZRR01000634.1:0-3400 GCF_003998555.1 Mesorhizobium sp. M7A.F.Ca.CA.002.09.1.1
GCGTAATGAAGAGGTGAACCCGGCAATTTCCGTGACGGCTGATGTTCATGGCGGCGATGGCGGCGATGGCAATGGCAATGGCCCGTTTGCCGGCGGCGGCGGCGGCGGGGGCGGGGGCGCCGGCATGGTGCTTCTGAACAACGGCGCCATCACTGTTGAAAGCTCGGCCACCGTTGCTGGCGGAAACGGTGGCAATCCTGGCGCCAATTTCGGCGGTGGTGGTGGTGCGGGCATTGTTTTGAACGCCGGCGGCGACTTGACCAACCATGGCGATGTCCTCGGTGGCACGGGCGGGGCTTTAGCCACCGGCGGAACAGCCATTGTGATGGGAGATTCTGGCAGCATCGTCAACGACGGTCGCATTACCGGTGGCCGCGCCGGGGTTTCTGCATCCGCCGGTGCAGCGATCGACCTCAGAAATGGTGGGACGGTTTTTAACAGCGGAGTGATCATTGGCGGCGAGGGCAACGGTGGCCATGCCGGCGGCTCTAACGGCCCTGCTGGCGGAACCGGCAGTGGCGGCGCCCCCGGCTATATTCCCCTGACGCCCAGCAATGGAAACGGTGGTACCGGCATCGTTGGGGCCAATTTGGCGGTGCTTAACGTTGGGGAGATTACTGGGGGAGATTCTTTCTTTGGCCGGGCTAACGCCATCACCTTCACCGGCGGCGTCAACACGCTTTCCCTGCGAAACGGCTCGATTATCACCGGCAATGTCGTGGTGGAGAGTGGCGCGACCGGCTCATTGATGCTCGGGGACTATGACACGCTGCCTTCCACACCGGCCTTCAATGTCTCGAAGCTCGTGAATACGGCCACGGTAGGCGCGAGTGACGAGTTCGTCGGCTTCACGAGCTTTAACAAGGCCGGGACGAATACCGTTACCCTGACCGGCACGGGTGCGCAGGACTGGACCATCGATCAAGGCACCTTGGTCGGCGACACCAACAGCTTCGGCGGCAATCTCACCTTCTCAGGCGTGAACACCGGCGCCGTCGTCTTCGACCAGGCGAGCGACGGTACCTATGCCGGGACCATTACCGGCCCCGGCCATTTCGGCAAGGCCGGCGCCGGTACGCTGACGCTGTCAGGCGACGCTTCCGACCTCGCGGGCAACCTGGGCGTCATGGGGGGCACGCTCGACATCGACACTCAGCTCACCTCTTTTACCGGGATCATTGCTACTGACGGAACTGATCCGGACGAGGGGGCAACCGCAAGAGTTTCAGGGTCGGCCACCTGGACTGCCGACGTCCTTAGGGTCGGGGATTCCAATGGGGATTCCAAAGGGAAAGGGAGCTTGATCGTCGAGAATGGCGGTCAGGTTTTCAACGATTCGGGAGTTGTGGCGTATGGCGCGGGCAGCACTGGCTCCGCGGTGATTTCCGGAAATGATTCGGGTTGGACACTCGTTGATGCCATCGCAGTTGGTCTCTTTGGCAATGGATCGCTCAGCATTGAAAATGGCGGGCAGGTTTCCAGCGGCAACAACGCCATTGTTGGTTGGGATGCTCAAGCCACCGGAATTGTGAATATTACGGGCCCCGGGTCGGTTTGGACAGGCGACTCCATCATTGCCGTTGGCGTCTTGGGCAAGGGCACGCTGACTCTGTCGGAGGGCGGACAGGTTTCGCTTGCCGGGGGTCCTGCTATCGTTGGGTTGGCGGCCCAGCCAGGATCATTCGGAACGCTCAACATCGGTGCGGCAAGTGGGGAAGTGGCGAAGGCCGCCGGCACGGTTGATGCGGCATCGATAGCTTTTGGCGCTGGCACAGGCACGGTTGTGTTCAATCATCTGGGAAATCCCGATGGGTCCGATCTGATTTTCACCCCTTCCCTGACCGGCTTGGGGACCATCCTCCATGAAAGCGGCACGACCGTTTTGGCCGCGGACAGTTCCAGCTTCACCGGTGCCACCACTGTTGCAGGCGGCACGCTTCTTGTCGGGAACCATGCCAGTGCCGGCTTCCTCGGTGGCACGATCAATGTCGAGGACGGCGCCACGCTCGGTGGCTCGGGCACGGTGGGCACGACGACGGTTGCCGATGGCGGGCATATCGCGCCAGGCAATTCGGTGGGTACGCTGACGGTTGCCGGAAATCTGGGCCTCTCTTCAGGGTCGATTCTCGATTACGAATTCGGCAATCCAGGCGGTTCAACCGGCTCTCCGGGGATAAGCGACCGCATCGGGGTGAGTGGCAATCTGACGCTCGACGGTACGCTCAATCTTGCGCAGAGCGGCGACGTGGCCGATGGCACGGCGGGCCTCGGCTATTACCGGCTGATGACCTATGGCGGCAGCCTTACCGACAACGGCCTGGAGATCGGCACGAAGCCGCCGCTTTCCGATCCGGCCGCCTATGAGATCCAGGCGGGCGGCGGCAATGTCGACCTCTTCATCGGAGCGGCCGGCGACGACACGCTGCAGCACTGGCAAGGCGGCGACGGGACCTGGAACACCACGAACGAAAAATGGCTGAACCAGGGCGGCGATACTCTCGTCTCCTGGGCAGGAAACCATGCGGTGTTCAAGAACGAACCGGGCGGCTTCGACGGCGGCACGATCGCCGTCGAAGGAGCGCAAAGCTTCAAGGGCCTGCAATTCGTCGACAGCGGCTACCGCCTGGAAGGTTCCGGCACGCTCGCGATAGATGGTTCCGACAGCGCCGATGGCAATGCCGAGATCCGCGTGCTGGCCGGCACGGCAGCCACCATCGCGACGACGATTACCGGCGCGGGCGGGGTCAGCAAGACGCAAGGCGGCACGCTCGTCCTGGAAGGCAGCAACAGCTATCAGGGCGGCACGCGGCTTCTAGGCGGGATTATTTCCGTTTCTTCCGATGCCAATCTCGGCGCTGCAAGCGGTGCCCTGACATTCAACGGCGGCACGCTGCGGAACACGGCGGCGTTCGCGACGGCGCGCAACGTCACCCTGGATGCCGGCGGTGGGACGTTCCAGACCGATGCCGACCTGACGGCGAACGGCGTCATCTCCGGGACCGGCGCGCTCACCAAGACCGGGGCCGGCGGGCTGGTGCTTTCGAGCGCCAACAGCTACGCCGGTGGGACGACGGTTTCGGCAGGATTCATCACCGCGGCGACGACAGGCGCGCTGGGCAGCGGACCGGTGAATGTCAAGGCCGGTGACCTCCGCTTCATCAATGATGCAAGCGCCGAGAGCCTCGACATCGTCATGGAAACAAACGCAACGATGCGCTTCGATGGCAGTGCGTCGGCGGGAACGGCGACGATCGTCACTACCCAAAGCCGCATCAACTTCAACGACGAAACATCGTCCGGTGCGGCTTCTATCACCGGCCATGGTCGCCGGACGTCCTTCCACGGCAATTCGAGCGCCGCCAATGCCACGATTGGCGTTACAATCCCAGGAACGCTCGAC
>NZ_RZRR01000635.1:0-3399 GCF_003998555.1 Mesorhizobium sp. M7A.F.Ca.CA.002.09.1.1
ATAAGAGACAGCGTGGTGGTCGAGCGGCGGGTGCAGGTCGGAAAAATTATCCGCATACTGGTCGGCCGAGAGCCTGCCGCCCGCAATGCCTTCCCTGAATTGGCCTTCTGGCATCGTCAGTTCCCCATGTTTTCTTTTGGAGAAGGCTAGCACGTTTTATTTTTTTATCAATTGGTCAATTTTCGACGCAAGTCACTGAAAAGGCTCGGCAATAACATGATTTTTTTACTCATATTATTGCGACTGCGGTCGGGCTTGCAGTGCGAGCGAAAGGCCAGGCTCAAGCTTGCGGCCATGGATGGCCCTGACCTCCTGCGCCACCAATTCCTGCAATCGCCACAGATTGCGGTCGCGGATGCCGAATGCTTCGAGATGGCTGACCGTGTTGTAGAGATATTCGGCGCCGGATCCGATATGCCCGCAGGCTCTGGCCAGCACGCTCGCCACTCTGTCCAGCGGCTGGTTCAGCGACGTTCCCCTGCCCTTCACGCCGACCCAGAAGCCGAGCGCGCGCAGCTTACCCTGCGGCGTATGCACCGGCAGCCAGCGAACCGTCTCGATGCTTTCATGGTCGCTGATCTCGCGCCGCAACAGCCTTTCGATCTGCGCCGGCTTCTCACCCTCCGGCAAGCGATAGATCACGCCGTTGCAGCGCCCGCCCCGCTCGAGCGCCATCATCAACCCAGGCTGCTCGGCGCTGCCGCGCCAGCGCACCATGTCGAGGCAGAAGGAGCGGTGCCAGCCGAAGGCTGTGGCGAGCTGTTGCTCGACCGACTCGAATTCCGGCTTCCAGATCAGCGACCCATAGGCGAACACCCATAACGGTCCCTCATCGGCTTCATTGGACAGTCGCAAGGCGAGGGTTCGAAAGTCCTCGTCGTTCATGTCTGTCCAGCTCGGGTCCGGACCGGGATCGGCCTCTTCCCGATGGCACAGTGCGACAAGCTCGGGCGTGAGCGACATCAAGCGCATGGACGACAACCCCTCATGACCGCAGAGAAATCGAAAACCGCTGGATGCGCAATCAGGGAACGCTTGGCACACACACCCATTGTTGTCCGGGCGGTGTCGGATTTCCGTCGTGAGGATCGTCCTATGGTGGACGACGATCGATCCATGAAAGGTGAGGAGACCGAAAATGCCAAAAACCCCGATGCCCTTCTTCTGGTACGAATTGATGACATCAGATCTCGACGCCGCCGAGGCGTTCTACACCCAAGTGGTCGGCTGGACGGCGCAGCCCTTCGATAAGGCACCCGGCATGCCGCGCTACATCGTCATGAATGTCGGCGAACGTGGCGTCGGCGGCCTGATGACCTTGCCCGAGGATGCCGCCAAGATGGGCATGCCGCCTGCCTGGCTCGGCTATATCCACACCAGGGATGTCGATGCCGCAACTGCATCGCTGGAGAAAGCCGGCGGCACCGTTCACCGCCAGCCCGACGACATTCCGGGCGTCGGCCGCTTTGCCGTCGTCGCCGATCCGCAAGGCGCGACCTTCATGTTCCTGCAGCCGAACGGTCCCGACCAGCCTGTCGTGCCGGCCAGCACGCCGGGCCACATCGGCTGGCACGAGCTTTACACGTCGGACTGGAAAGCCGCGTTCGATTTCTATTCCGACCAGTTCGGCTGGGTCGACGCCGGCGATTTCGACATGGGCCCGATGGGCACGTACCAGACTTTTACGGCCGGCCCCGAATCCGGCGGCGGCATCATGAACAAGCCCGCGCAGATCCCGGTCCCGGTCTGGCAATTCTACTTCAACGTTGCGGCCATCGACGCGGCGGCCAAACGGGTCACCGACAATGGCGGCAAGATCCTGATGGGGCCGATGGAGGTCCCCGGCGGCAGTTGGATCGTGCAGTGCCAGGACCCGCAAGGCGCGCACTTCGCCTTGATGGCGCCAGTCCGCTGACGGCGATCGAACACCGCTGACACAAAGTGCGGGCTTTCATCGGACCACCGATGAAGGCCTCTCCCCTGCCTGGCGCCGCCTCATTCCGGCGCCAGCACCGCAACCTTCAACTCAGCTTTTTTCGCGCCGCTGAACTGAACGGTGGCCGGGCCGGGCGCAAGCTTGAAGCGCACGCTCTTGCGGATGCCAGGGCATGTTTTCACGCCACTGTAGCCCGCCGACTTGATGGCCTGGCCATCCTGGATGACATCGATCCAGGCCTCCCCCGAGAGACTTATCTGGATGGCTCCCTCGGATGGCACCTCCACGCTGGCGACGGCCCCGAAACTGTCTGATGCCGGCGCACGTTCGGGCGCTACCGCAAAACCGGCTTTCTCTACCGGCACCAGCGCCAGGTCCGCAGCCGCACCAACCGCCAGTGCCGCTCCGGACGGCGTTGCCGGTGCCGCGGCAAACAGGGTCTGCTCCCGCGTCACGGGCCACTTGAAGGCCTCACAGCCGGCGTCCTCGGCCATGGCAAAGCTGGTGCCTGCAAGAATTGCGAAGAGGCTGATGGCGACTTTTTTCATGGCAAAGGGAACCCACATTTCTAGAGTGGCCGCACTAATACAACCGCAACGATAGAAATACAACCCTTGCGGGAAAAATGTGAAGGGTCAAGCTGGGGACATTTTCAATCACCGATTGTTGACGCCAGGCCATGGGAAGTGAATGGTCCATTCCTGGGCGATAATCTATGGCCGGACGGATTGAAAATGGAGTCATTATGAAGCTTTTCGAAAGCCTCTCCAGATACCAGCCGCAGGCGCTCGGCGTGTTGCGCATCATGACCGCGCTGCAGTTCATCGAGCATGGCAGCCAGAAACTGTTCAACTTCCCCGTCAGCGTCGATCCCCACGCCCTTTCCGGGCTGACCACGACTGCCGCCATCCTCGAATTCGCCGGCGGCATCCTGCTCGCGCTGGGCCTGTTCACGCGACCGGTGGCATTCCTTCTGGCCGGCGAAATGGCGATCGCCTATTTCATGGCGCACATGCCGCGCGACTTCTTCCCGGTCAACAATGGCGGCGATTCGGCGATCTCGTTCTGCTTCATCTTCCTCTATCTGGTGTTTGCCGGCGCCGGCGCCTTCGCGCTGGACAGCCGCCGCAGCGCCTGACGCCAGAAAGAGGATGCGGGCCTGGTGCATGTCGCCCAAAAGTGCCCGGCGGTTTTGGGACAACGACATCCACAAAACAGGAATCTGAAGCGCATCGGCGAAGCCGAAGCGCTTCAAGCACGCATCCGTTCGAAATTGGCGTCGAACAGCGGCACCGCCTGAATGCGCGCCGCATGGCGCTTGCCCAGCAGCTCGATCTCGAAGCCGTCGCTCTCATCAGCGATCTCCTTCGGCACATAGCCGACGGCGACGGATTTCTTCGAATGATGCGCATAGCCACCCGACGTCACCAAGCCGCGCACCGCACCATCGAACCAGATCGGCT
>NZ_RZRR01000636.1:0-3398 GCF_003998555.1 Mesorhizobium sp. M7A.F.Ca.CA.002.09.1.1
TGCCAGACCTGGTCCACATCCAGCCGAAGCCGGCCAACATCGCAACGGATAGCACACCAAGGGCAATGGCCGCGGCAATGGTACCCGCATTGCCTTTCTTGCGTCTGCGGGTTCGCCTAGACATTCACGCTGTCCGGGTGAAGCTTATCAAGATCTCGGTACTGCTCAATTCCCCGTTCGCATTCCTGACCAATCAGACGAACCTGCTCGTTGAGTTCCTCCTGCGCCTGGCGAATTGATGCGCCAACATCTCCCTCATTCCACTCCCGCTCGCCGGTGACGTATGGCTTGATGCGATCAAGTTTGTAGGGCGTTCCGAAATGCTTGGGCGCCGGCTCGGTCCTCGCCTGGATGTTGGCTTCCCGATACATCGACAAAAGCTGATTGCAGGCTCGCTCCAATTGGTCTTGATGCTGCGCAAAAAGAGCCAGAAGCCTCGATCGATGATCGACAATCGCGCGGTGCTCGCGCCGGCGACTACCAAGCTGCTTGACGATTTCCTCCACTTTTTCGTTGTGGTCGTCGCGGACATCCTGCAGCTCTTCGATCAGTTCCTTCTTTCGATCGATGTAGTCATCGCGCCGTCGAACGAGCCGATTTTCAACGCCAGTGTAGCCTGGGTAAGGGTCGAGCACGAACCAGCCGTCGATAAAAGCGAAAAGCGAAAACATCAGGCCGATCGCAAACAGCAACCAGGACTTGATGTCCGTGAGACCCGCTGGATTGGCGAGCATATTACGGATGACCTCAGCGCCGGCGCCGTCAGCGAGCGAGCCGCTGACCTCACGGTAGTGCGCTAGCGCCAAGTTTATCGAAATCGCCAAGCCGATATAGAAAAGGATTGAAATGATCCCAACGAATTTTACGAAAAACGACCGATGGGTGACGAGACGAGCGCAGAAAACCGCCAGGAGCAAAGCCGCCCCGATGTTGATGAAAGAGAATGCCGCAGCCTCAAGGATGCCACCAAAAAATCCCTGCTCATTGCCCTTGGCCAGGAAGTTGCCGTTCATCGCTGTCTCGACCAGAAACAGAAATAGCAGAAGCGATAGCCGGAAAATGTGAGCGGCACCGTGCTGCACACGCGCGGCACGAACGAGACCGTGCTTCTCCTTAAACCATGCATGCTCTTTTTCGGCGTCGTTCAGGGCCCTTCTCAGGCCGTGAAGTTCATCGAGGCCCACGGCGACCGAGGCTTTGAAGTCCGAAACGCTAGCGGCATTCGTCTGACGGATTAGACCGAATTGTTCCTCGAAATCGAGGCCGGCAAGACGACCTCCAAGGAGTTGCAGGTTGTCCTCAAGAGTGTGATGCGCAGCCTTCTTCTCATCCTCAACGCGTTCCACGATGGCATGTTCGACATCGTCGAGATTCTTTGCCGTTTTCGGGGGTTGGTTCACCTCGCCGCGCTGCTTTCCGCGGTTAATGACATCCAGGTCGCCGTCGATCTTGGCAGGGTCCAGGCTGTTGAATAGCTGAGTGCTCGCCCGAAAATCGTGGTTGGATTCTCGCAGTGAGTCACGCAACTTATTTAGTTTTTCGAATTTAGAGCCCACGCACTCACAACCCCAACTTTACGCCCCCCGGCAGAGTGGTTTCTATGCATAGTAGAGCTAAAGGGCAACCGCACATTCACTTCTATCCACTTGCTAGTGCGGATCAGGCTCAATTGAGTTCCAACAAATGATCATGGCTGCTGATCAACTGGTTGATCGGCCGCGACTAGTCATGTCATGAGCCGTGCTGCGATGCTCTAAGGACAGAGTGCTACGAGCGGGTTCGCGACTGGGAAATTATCCACAGTCGTATACGTGTACTGGATCTCACCGCCCAGGCGAACGAAGGCAGATAGTTCCTCCGCACGACAGACATAGTTTTTGGTCATTTCATCGATCTTCTGGACATAGACCGGCCGCGAGACGCCAGCAGCCAACAATTTGGCGTCTACTTCCGCATCGGTCTGAGCCCAGGTGGCGTTGAAAACGATCCTTGGCCCGATTGCGATGATGCTCCGAACGGAGATGTTCGAACTGATCAGCATGGGCAATGCTGGAGCCATTTCGGTTTGCATTTTTTTTGCGTAGGCGCAGACGTCGGTCTTGGTGTACTTCGAGAGGCATTCATTTGCCGTCGCCACCCTTGGCCATGTCAGCAGGATCGCCAACGGGACGTGCATCAATCGCAATCCATCCAAAGTATTCTCCTCGCCCGATCTTGGCCTGCACAGAGGAGCATCTATCCTATTTGTGTTCACAGTGCCACGAGCAGCTTGTGCCCGACCGGCAATAGTGCTCTGTCTGAAATACTTTGGGAGGGCAATAAAATGAAAACAACATTTCTCGCGGCTATGGCCGCTGCAATAATCGCTTGCGCGACCGGCGCGTTTGCACACAGTGGCGGCACTGATGCCAACGGTTGCCATACCAACCATAAGACCGGCGCGTATCACTGTCACTGAAGGTCACGCCTTTCTGAGGGACACAAACATGCTGAAGAACATCATGTCAGCTCCGCTGGGCCTCCTCTTCATGCTGGGCGGGCCGATCACCTACGTGATGAATGTCGTCGACACATGGCAGGGCCATGCATCAGTGGTCGTAAAAATCCTGATTAACTTGAGCCTGGATGCGATGTTGGCGTTCATTTGGCCGATCACTTGGGCAATCTGGCTTTTCAAATATATGGCGGGCGCCGAAACTCCACTAACAACCGTGCTGGGCGTTTGAGGATCAAGTTTGCTGAAAATAATGCTTTTCGACGCCGGCCGGAACGGTCCGGTTGGTCTGCATCTGTGTAGCTATTGCCTCGCTGCTGGCGGTAGCGCCATGGCCGTACGGCTATTACCAATTCCTCCGCGTGGTGGTCTTTTTCGCCGGGATCTACTGCGGAGCCATGGTGTGGCGATCAGGCCCTGAAAATCGCACCCTGGCTTGGGCGCTGTTTGGAGCGGCAGCGATCTTCAACCCGTTCATGCCGGTTCATTTGCCGCGCGAGCTGTGGGCAATCTTCAACGTCGCAGCGGCTACTCTGTTCGGCTTTGTCGCATACCGGCACCGGAATTAAGCCGATAATCTGAGATGGCCAAGAGTGGACCTGAGACGCCGAAGGTCAAGGCGCGCCCGAGGGTCACCGTGTCACAGCCGTTGGCGCTTTATGCGGGAGATCTCCTCGAGCGGACGAAGGAGTACTTCGAGGCTTTCAACCATCTAGGCTCGGAGTCGGAAAAGGCGCATCTTTTTGCCCGTTATTTTCTATTTTCGCATGCCCTAGATGTGGAGCTTCAACAGGTTGTCCTCGATCAGGGCGAGGCGACTGATAGGCGTTTTTGACTTTAGGCTGCCATGTGGACGATGCCAATTGTATCTGTGCAGCCAGACAGGCAGTTCGGCGGCACGATG
>NZ_RZRR01000637.1:0-3396 GCF_003998555.1 Mesorhizobium sp. M7A.F.Ca.CA.002.09.1.1
GGCCTTTTTCGGCCTCGCGCACCCTGAGTTTTGCCGACAGGTGCTGCACATCCTGGCCGCCGTTCGACTTGGGCAGCATGATGCCGTCGGGTTTCGCCGGAACCAGCGCCGCCAGATCGTCATCCGTCAGCCCGGTCGCGAGGTCATTGACCCTGACATAGATGGCGGAAGTCGTTTGTGCCCTGCGTTCCAGGATGAAGCGCGCCGCTACGACGCGCGCCAGCGCCTTGTTGTGCGGCGCCACGGAATCCTCGAGGTCGACGATGACCACGTCGGCGCCGGCACCAAAACCCTTTTCCAGCTTCCTCTCGGAATCACCGGGGACGAACAGCAGCGAGCGCATGATCAGGCCGGCTTCTTCAGCATCATGGCTTGCCTGGTGCATTTGGCGACGAGATCGCCATGCTGGTTGTAGGCGCGATGCTCGAATTCGACGATGCCGCGATCGGGCTTCGACCTGGACTCGCGCACCGAGATGACTGTCGTTTCGACGCGAACGGTATCGCCATGGAAGACCGGATGCGGAAACACGGTTTCCTTCATGCCGAGATTGGCCACCGTGGTGCCGACGGTGATGTCATTGACCGAAATGCCGATCATCAGCCCGAGCGTGAACAGCGAATTGACCAGCGGCTTGCCCCATTCGCTCTTGGTGGCGAAATCGAAGTCGATGTGCAGCGGCTGCGGGTTCAGCGTCATCACCGAAAACAGCATGTTGTCGCTTTCGGTAACGGTCTTGCGCAGCGTGTGCTGGAAGACATGGCCGACGACGAACTCTTCGAGATAAAGTCCGGCCATTTCTCTCTCCTCAGGTGCTTGACGGTTGATAGGCGCTGCAAATCAGCCTCGCAAGCCAGTTAATGAACATGGTGAACGGTTCGTAAACCAATTCTGCCTACGGTCGTCAGTGGGGTCGGAACCTTCCGGCAAGGGGCGTAAGCAGGCGGGCATGGTTGTTGTTTCGCATTTCCTGAAATGGATCTACACGGCCAAGGTGTCGGAGCGCGCCGCGGCGGCGAGCGCTCTGGCCCGAGCCTACATCAATTCCGAATTGCCCTTCGAGGACCGCTGCGCCGCAGAGGCGGCGCTGACACTGTTGCTCGACGATGCCTCGTCAAAGGTGCGGCTGGCGATGGCCGAGGCGCTGTCGATGAGCCAACACGCGCCAATGCAGATCATCAGCGTGCTGGCCTCCGACCAGCCGGAAGTCGCCGGCGTGGTGCTGGCGCGCTCGCCGCTGCTCACCGACGCCGACCTGATCAACCGCGTGGCTTCGAGTCCGAAGGCGACGCAAAAACTGATCGCAGACCGGCCGCTCGTCTCGATGGCGCTGTCGGCGGCCATCGCCGAGATCGGCGAGGCGGACGCCTGCGCCGTGCTGCTCGCCAACAGCGGCGCCGACATCGCCTCGCTCAGCTTCCGCCGCATGGCCGAACGGCATGGGCACCTGCCGCTGGTGCGCGAGGCGCTGATATCGGATGTCAGGCTGCCGGCCGACTGCCGGCATATGCTGCTCGTCAAGCTTGGCGAAATGCTGAAAACGTCGCCACTGGTGATGGCGATGATGGGCGCGGCGCGAGCCGACCGCGTCATGCGCGACGCCTGCGTCAAGGCTTCGGTGACGCTGATCGAAGGCACGCGCACGGAAGAACATGCGGCCCTGATCGAGCATCTCAGGCTGCGTGGCGACCTCACCGCGAGCTTCCTCATCCGCACCATCGCGCATGGCAAGGTCGATTTCTTCGGCTCGGCACTGGTTGCGCTCAGCCAGCAGTCCGAACAAAGGGTTAGGGCGCTGCTGGCCGGCGGGCACGACGTGGCTTTGCAGGCATTGTTCCGCAGCGCCGGGCTCGCCGGCGCCACGCACGCCATCATCCTGCGTGCGCTGAAGATCTGGCGCGAGGTCGCCAACGGCAAGCGCGTCGCCGGTGTGCAGGAGGTAAGCTGGCTGATGCTCAAGGAAGTGGGCGGTCAATCCGCCGAGGGTGATCTCGCCGCCTTGGTCAAGTCGATCCATCTCGACGCGCTGCGCGAAAACGCACGCGGCCACGCGCTGGCGATAGCGGCCGCCTAGCCTTTATCCCTGGCGAAAAAATCCGGAAAATCCTCCATCGCGGCGGCGATGATGCGCAACGATGCCGCGATCTGCAGCAATTCCCCGGTACCGTTTCGCTGGGCAATACCAGCCGCATATTGCCGGGCGACGGTGACGGTTGATGTCTGCGGATCGCCGGGGGCGCGGAAGAGCAGTTCGCGCGCCAGCCCTCTCAGGAAGTTGGCGATCGAAAGCGCGGTCTCGGATGGGATGGCATGGCTCTGGCTCGCATCGCGCAGCCGAAGGACCTCCAGGCCGACGGTGACGGCGGCGACGCCGCCGCCCAGAACCGCATCGCCTTTCTGACCGGCATTCTGCACCAGCGGCATCAATTGGTTGATGCGGTCGTAGGCGAGGCTCTCGAAGGCCGACCGCCTCGGCACCCGCTCATGCAGGCAAAGCCGCGCCAGATCCTCACGCATGGCGCGCACGATGCGGTTGGCCGCGAGCCAAGGATCGGCCGGCAGCACGACGATGAAGACACCGATCGCCAGCAGGATGCCGACCAGGATCGACGCCGAACCGGCGAAGAAGGGTCCGGGATCGTAGGTCATCGCCTGGTGCGGACTGAGGAAGGCGAGAAAGTTGATGGCGAAAGCCGTCGCAACGCCGACATAGCGTGGATTGGCCATGGCCAGCGCCGTCGGCACCAGGATCGGCACGACAAACAGCATGAACCAGCCGAAGCCGGGCAGGGCGGGCAATGCGATCTGGCCGACGAGAAAGGCAAAGGGCAGCGCCAGAAGCGTTCCCTTGAAGAAACCCCAGGCGACCTGCACAGGGTCGGGGCGAGCAGCAAACAGGCTCGACACGACGGCGACGAGAATGACCGTGCCGGCGGCTTCCGACCATTTCGTCGTCAACCAGAAGGCCGCGACCAGCAGCGTCGCAAGGGCAGCGCGCACCGCGTTGCGCGATGCGCCGGCGTAATCGCGATGCACCACCAGCGCAGGCTGCCTGCTGCCCCTGGCCGGGCGCGTGGCAGGCGCACGCAGGGCATCGAGGCCGCGCAGCACCTGCTTGAGCGCATCGGCGAAATCGGCGGCAATGGTCAGGCGGGTGATCGTGCCGACCCTGTCGTCGCCCTGGTCGGTCGAGGCATCGGGCATTTGCCGGGCCTTGGCCGAGATGGTGTCGAGCCGCGCCACCCAAGGCGTGGTGTCGTCCAGCGCGCCGGGCTTCGCGGCCATTTCACCGACAAGGGCTTGCAACTCCGAACGCACCGGAATGAGCGCCGCATTCTTCGGAGCGGCATGCGAATGCAACGCACGTGCCGCCGACAGCGCCGAGAGCAGTTGTCC
>NZ_RZRR01000638.1:0-3391 GCF_003998555.1 Mesorhizobium sp. M7A.F.Ca.CA.002.09.1.1
GAACACCGACTGCACCAGATCGTCGGTGAGCAGCGCCTCATATTGGCCGAGGCCGGGCGTCGGCAGCGTAAAACTCCATTTGACGACGCCGAGGAACGGCCAGGCATAGGCCAGGACAAGAAACAGGAGCAGCGGCGCCATCAACAGCGCCGCGCCCATCCTGTCGGAGAGATAGGATCTCATGTCCACCCGATTATCCCGGCCCTGATCAGGCCGAGATGATCTTGGTGTATTCGTCGAGCGCCGGCCCGTAATTTTTGGCGTACCAGTCCATGTCGAGCGCGATCTGCTTCTTCATGTTCTCGGGATCGACCGGGTTGATGCGCTTCTTGTCGGCCGTGATCAGCGCGTCTGCCGCCGGGTTTGCAGGACCTTGGCCGAGCTTGTCGAACATGACCAGCTGCTTTTCAGGGTCCTGGGCACTGGCGATGAACTTCATCGCAGCGTCCTTGCCGCCGGGGTTGTTCTTGAGCACGGCCAGCGCACCGGGCGAGATCAGTCCCTGATCCCAGATGAACTTGATCTTGCCGCCCGAATCCTGCTCGATCAGCGAAGCGCGCGTCGACCAGACGATCGCCATCGAGGCCTCGCCATTGAGCAGCACGCTCTGGCTTTCGGCGCCGCCACCCCAATAGGCAACGACGTTTTCCTTGAACGCGGCGATCTTGTCATGGGCGCGCTTGAGGTCGAGCGGGTAGAGCGACGCCGGCGCGATGCCGTCGGCCAGAAGTGCTGCTTCCCAGCTCGATACGCCCCATTTGTAGAGCGAGCGCTTGCCGGGGAATTTCTTCACGTCGAAGAAATCGGCCATGCCGGTCGGCGCGTCCTTGCCGTACTTCTCGGAATCATAGGCGATGACATAGGAGAAGAAATAGGTCGAGGCGGCGTATTCCCAACCAAAGCCGGGCCGCATCTTCTTCTTGTCGACGATGTTGTAATCGATCGGCTCGAGAGCCCCTTGGGCGCCGAGCGTGATGGCCGAGAAGGGGTCTACGTCGACGAGATCCCAGGTCGGCGCGCCGCTCTTGAACTGCGCGGCGATGGCGCCTTCGGTCGGACCCGAACCGTCCATCTTGACGGCGATGCCGGTGTCCTTGGTGAAGGCCTGGCCATAGGCGGCATCATAGGCGGTGATGGCATCGCCACCCCAGTTGACCAGCACCAGTTCCTTGGCCTGCGCAAAGGCACCTGTCGAGCGCAGCAGCATCGGCGTGCCGGCCAGCACGAGTGCCGCCAGCTGTGTGAACTGCCGGCGCGAGATCTCGCCGCGACCTGCCCTGGCGGACAGGCTCTCGACGGCTTGTTTTTTGTTGTCATGTGTCATGTCAGTTCCCCTTTTTTGTTGTTGATAGTGCCGGAAAGCGGTGGAGCGACATCTCGCCACACCGTCGTCATTGCCCTCCATGCGGAAGGAGGAAACCCTTTTCCGCCGGCCAGGTGAGCCAGACGGAATTGCCCTTGCTGAGCGCTGCGGCCGCCACCTCGTTCGGCACCGAGACGGTAACCTTGGCGCCTTGCCGTGTCGTCAGGTCGAGCCGCGTCGCAGCACCGAGATAGGTGGAGTTGGTGGCGGTAGCGGCGATGCCATTCTCGCCATCCGCCGCCTCGCCCGATATCGACATGTATTCGGGCCGGATCGCCAGGATGGCATCGCCGCGCACGAGTTCGGCCTTGCAGCCCATGCTGACCGCGCGGTCTTCGCAAAGGCCGGTCGAGCCATTGCCGGCAGGCTTGACGCCCTTCAGCGGCAGCATGTTGATTTCGCCGAGGAACTCGGCGACGAAGCGGTTGTCCGGCCGGTCGTAGACTTCGTCGGGCGCTCCGACCTGCAGCAGTTTGCCGTGGTTGAAGATGGCAACGCGCGACGACAGCGCCAGCGCCTCGCTCTGGTCGTGGGTGACGAAGACGAAAGTGGTTCCGGTTTCCTGGTGCAGCCGCTTCATCTCGGCCTGCATCTGGCCGCGCAGGCTCTTGTCGAGCGCCGAGAACGGCTCATCGAGCAACAGCACGCCAGGTTCGAACACCAGCGCACGGGCCAGCGCCACGCGCTGCTGCTGGCCGCCCGACAGTTGCGCCGGCAGTTTCTTCTCGTGGCCCTTGAGACCGACGCGCTCGATCATCTCGCCGACACGGCGCTTGATGTCGGCGGCCGGTTTCTTGCGCACCTTGAGTGGGAAGGCGATGTTGGCTTCGACGCTCATATGCGGGAACAGCGCGTAGCCCTGGAACACCATGCCGGCGGCACGTTGCTCTGCCGGTCGGTCGGTGATGTCGACGCCGTCGCTGAACAGCTTGCCCTCGGTCGGCTGCACGAAGCCCGCAAGGATCATCAGGAAGGTGGTCTTGCCCGAACCCGACGGCCCCAGCAGGGTCAGGAACTCGCCACGGCCGATATCGAGCGACAGATTGTCCAGCGCACGGAACGAGCCGAAGCTCTTGCCGATCCCGATTGCCTTGATCTCTGCGGCACGGCCGGGTTGCTGCATACTGCCCTTTCCCTAACGCTTGTCGAAATCGTAGGCAGGGTGCCGGCTCACCGCAACCGAATAGTTTTCGCGTGATCGGCAAATTCCATTCATCTATGGCGAGATGGCGCCGCCTTGCCCTCAATACGGCAGAATGCGGTTCTCCTGGAGTTTCGACCGCAGCCATCCCGCGAACGCTTCCAGCACCGGATGCGAAGCCTTGGCGTGTTCGGAGACCAGGAAATAAGAGCGTGGCGACTTGATCGCGATGTCGAACGGCCTGACCAGCCGGCCCTCGCTCAGCGCCCGCCGGCTGGTCAGTTCGTCGCCCATGGCGATGCCCTGGCCGGCAATCGCCGCCGAAAAGACCAGGTTCATGTCGGAAAAGAAGATGCCACCCTCGATGTCGGGGTTTTCCACCTTGGACAGCGCCAGCCAGCGCGCCCAATCCTCGGTGTCGTCGAGATGCAGCAGGTTGGCGCGCAGCACGTCCGACGGTCGGGAAAAACCGCCGACCTTGTTGAGCAGCGTCGGGCTGCAGAGCGGCGTGAACGAGATTTCGCAGAGCGGCTCGACCGCCCGGTTCGGCCAATTGCCGACACCAAACGCAATGAAGGCATCGGCATCTGCGTTGCTGACATCGTCGAGCCGGCGCGGCGTCAGGATGCGCAGCGCCACGTCAGGATACATCTGCCGGAACTCGCCGATATGGGTGCACAAGAACAGCGAGGCGAAGCCGGGCGTGCAACTGACGGCGAACGAGCCGCCGACGCCGGTGCCGGCGTCCCGCGTCACCGCATCGCCCAAAACGGTGAGCGCCTTGCGCACGTCGCTGGCATAGCGCTGGCCGCGCGGCGTCAGCGCCACGCCCTTGCCGATGCGTTCGAGCAGGTCGAAGCCGAGATCGCGCTCCAGCAGACGAAGCT
>NZ_RZRR01000639.1:0-3363 GCF_003998555.1 Mesorhizobium sp. M7A.F.Ca.CA.002.09.1.1
ATCCCGGCGAGAGCGTCGGCTCCGCCTGGGCCATGCAGGCCGCGCCCAGCATGAAGGTTGGCATCATGGGCCCGGTCGGCCGTCCGGTGCGGCAGGCAGAATGGTACGTCATGGGCGCCGACGAAACCGGCTTGCCGGCGCTGGCTCGGCTGCTGGAGACGCTACCGGCCGGGACAAAAGGCGTCGCCTTCGTCGAGATCGCCAATGATGGTGAAAGACAAGCGATCAACAATGGCACGGGCATCGAGGTTCATTGGCTGACACGGGATGGCGTGGCGGCGGGCGAGGACAGACTGCTGGCCGAGGCTGTCCGCTCGGTGGCGTGGCCGCAGGACGGTTCGGCCTTCGGCTGGTTCGCGGCGGAAGCCGCTGCCGCCAAGATCGTGCGCGAATGTTGGCGCGACACGCTGGGGCTTGGTCGCGATCAAACGCTGGCGGCGGCCTATTGGCGGCGTGGCTCTGCCGGATTGATGGCGGGGTGAACTCTGATGATCGGCCCGCGGTCTTTGCCGATGCCGATATCAATTTGATCACCGGAGACAAGGTTCGAAATATCGCACACCACCAGCGGCATGCGGATGTCATAAAGAAATTCGGCAACGATGGCACCGACCGCCAGGATCGGGTCCGGCCGCTCCAGAAGAATACCGGCCGGCGCCGTGCCCCTGCGGATCGCCTCGGCCAGGACCGAGGATGAAGACGACGAGCCGCGCCCGCTCGGCATGACCAAAATCCTGCCAGCGACATTTCGGCCGAGGCCGGGGTGCGAATGGTCTGTTATCTCGCCGGTCTCGGCATCGATACCGCCCCAGAAGCTGAGCGGTTGCGAAAACACCAGCGCCTGACCCTCAGCGTCACCGGCCAGCTGGAAAGTGCCGGTTCGTTCCACCGGTCGCGTCATGACGCGCTCCGCACAACATGCCCGGCCGCAGCAGAGCGGATGCAATCCCGCATCTCGGCGAAGGCGACGGACACACCGATATTGCCGGGTGCGTAGTGCGCCCATTTGCCGGAATTGGTCATCACCACGCCATCGAGGCGTTCCAGGATCGATGTGACATAGGTGCAGGTATCGGCGACCGGGATCAGGCCGAACGCCTCCATACCGGCCAGCGCGCCCTCCTCCTGCAATCGCGTCAGCGTCGCGCGGCCGGTGTTGACATAGATCGGAATGCGCCTACCCGGTGCTGCCTCGCGCAGCAACGGCAACAGTCGCATCCATTCCTCATGCGAAAAATGCGGCGTGCCGAGCGACACGGCCGCCAGCGGCGCGCCATCGGGCACGGTCGATAGCCTGGCCAGCGCATGATCGATGTCGGCGCGGCTGATGCGGATCGTCTCGTCAGGCGCATGACCCTGGAACGCCTCGTCGAGCGTCATCGCTTCCGGCGTGATGCCGACCGCATGGAACAGCGCCACAGCACCCGTCGTTGCCGCCGCCGCGCCCAACGCCTTCAGCTGGTCCTCGTCGCGCGGTTGCGGCAGGCCGGCAATCACCGGAATGCGGTCGCCGCTCGCCTGCCCGATGACAAGTCCGATGCCGACGAACAGGCTGTCGCTCGGCTCGGGGTCGGCAAAGGCCAGTTCGAACAAGATCCGGCCGCGCCGGTTCTCGCTCAGATGCAGACCCCAGGCCGGCGCGCGCCCGGTCATGGCGCAGCACAGATCGATGAAATCGCCATAGCGGTTGGTGCGCGCGCCAATCACCGAATTGGCAAAGACGATGGCGTTGGACTCACCCCAGGCGATCTGCTGCCCAAAGCTCGGCCGGAAGCGCGTCTGGTAGGGCGCGCAGGTGAATGTCGCCTGGCAGCCGAGCTCCATATGCGCCTTCATCAACCGTCGCGCCGGCACCTCTTCGGCCGCCGGCAATTTCACCATGCCGGGATGGATGAGATCGAACGACCCGACATTCAGCGTCGTCGGCACCTGCACGCGGCCGCCACCTTCGACCAGCCGCTCGACGAAATCGAGACCGGCCTTGCCATGGTAGAGACAACCATCGATATGCGCGCCGGCAATGTCGAGCAGACGACCTGCCCCGATCGCATTGGAAAAGGCGACCAGGATTTTCATGGCAGCAGCCGCTGACAGGCCATGCTCGCCGTCGAGCATGGATCGGTCGCGTGCAGTCAGTTCCAGGGTCATCGGTATGCTCCGGGTCGTGCCCGTCTATGCTGTCCCTGATTGCGGACGGTCTGGCAAGACCCGGTGAGGATCAGTTCGCCGCGATCAACACCGTGCTTTCAGGCGACCAGCGCAGCACGACATCCTGACCTTCTGCCAGCCGTTCCATGCCGGTATTCTGCACAATCACTTTCAACGTCTGACCAGCACGCTCGACGAAATAGGTGCTGTTGCTGCCGGCGAAGATGCGCTTGGAAACCTGTCCCTTGAGCATGTTGGCGTTGCCATCCGGTGCTCCGGCATCCCTGGCGATGCGGATGCGTTCGGGCCGCACGGCACAGCTCGCCTTGGCGCCGGCGGCAAGCTTGGCACCCACACCAGCGGCAATCGCCGTTCCGTCCGCCAGCCGGATGCCATCGCCCGTGCTGTCGCCGCGAAAAATGTTGGCGTCGCCGAGGAAGGTGGCGGCGAACTCGCTCTTCGGCCTGTTATAGATCTCCTCCGGCGGCCCCTCCTGCACCAGCCTGCCGTCGCGCAATATGCCGATGCGGTCGCTCATCGTCAGCGCTTCTTCCTGGTCGTGCGTGACGAAGATGGTGGTGATGCCGATCTCGCGCTGGATGCGCTTGAGCTCGATCTGCATATCGACGCGCAGCGCCTTGTCGAGCGCGCCGAGCGGCTCGTCGAGCAAAAGCACGCGCGGCTTGGTGACGATAGCGCGGGCGAGAGCCACACGCTGCCGCTGCCCGCCGGAGAGTTGGTGCGGCCGGCGGCCACCAAGCTTGCCGAGCTGCACCAGATCGAGCGCGCGCTGCACCTCCGTTGCAATCACCGCCTTGGCCTCGCCGCGCACCGACAGGCCGAAGGCGACATTGTCGGCGACGCTCATATTGGGAAACAGCGCATAGTTCTGGAACACCATGCCGATGCGCCGCTTTTCGACCGGCACCCGCTCGACGCTCTCGCCGCCGATGGTGATGCGGCCCGAATCGGGAAAATCGAAACCGGCAATCTGGCGCAGCAGCGTGGTCTTGCCGCTGCCCGACGGCCCCAGCAGCGCATAGAACCCGCCATCGGCGAAATCGATGGAGACATTGTCCAGCGCCTTGTGTGCGCCGAAACTGCGCGAGACATCAGATACCTGCACGCCGGCCATTATTTCTCTCCGCCGAATTTGAAGAACCGCGCCGTGAGCAGCATCAGCGCCATCGACACGACAATGATGATCGTCGAGAC
>NZ_RZRR01000063.1:0-11534 GCF_003998555.1 Mesorhizobium sp. M7A.F.Ca.CA.002.09.1.1
GGCCAAGGCGCGCCGTTCGGCGGCAGCGAATGGCGGCTGGCCGATTTGCGCGGCGGCAAGGCCGGCCGCTTGCCCGAGCATGCCTTGGCCGTCATCGCCACCTTCGCCGTCACGGTCGGCGATCCCGATCTGCAAAAGCAGTGGCTGGGCTGCAAGGTGATGCTGACCGACGCCGCCGGCCGCCGCTGGCTGCCCGACTTCATCTCCGGCGTCAGCCTGCCGGACGGCGTGATGAACTGCACCTCGGCGATCTTCTCCGGCGCCAAAAAGGGCGAAATCATCAGCGTCGGCGAGACCTTCATCGTGCCCGAGGATGCCATCGAGACCATCCGCCCAGCCATTGGCCTGGGCAGCGAGCGCCCCTGGTTCCTGCGTTTTCAGCGGCCGCCGAAGTGACAGCATCCTTCTCCCCGTAAAGAAAGCTCATTTCCCCGCCCGCTTCGCCATCGAAAACGCCGTCTCCAGCACGGCGGCGAGAAAGCATATGCGCAGCGGCTCGATCAGGATGCCGGTGGAGGAATCCTGGAACGGGCTGCCGAAGAGCAGCGTCACGGCATGCGAAAAAATCTGCCAGATATCGAGCTCGTGTGGACCGATCAGCCGCGTCGCGCCGAGCCACAGCCAGGCCGCGCCCCAGTCGAGCAACCGGTAGCCGACCACCAGCGTGCACAACAGCACCAGGCTGGCGCTGACCGTCAGCCGCACGCCGTTGGCGATCGGCAGATAGCGCGAGCGGTAGCCGGCGATGAAATGCTCGACGAAATCGCGCAGGAATTTCGGCAGGCCGGCATAGCGCCGGCCGGCACGCTCCAGCCGGCCATGCACGCGCATCAGGGCAGCATCGTCGCGCACATCATAGCCGTAGATCAGCGCCGCCATCACCAGCCAGATCAGCGGCAGGAGCATGAAGAAGAACAGGTTGATCGCAGCCGTCGACGGCGCGATCGAGGAGATCTCGACCGGCACCATGGGTGCGGCCGAGGCCATCGGCACCGGGTTTGCCAGCCCGTCCACCGATGCCTGCAGGGCCGACCAGAAATTGCGGCTCATCAGCCATTGCAGGGCCGAATCCTTCCATCGGCTGATCACGTAGAGACCGACGAAGATCCAGTTGGTCTCGCAGATCACCACCACGATCTGCCAGAACGACTCCGCACCTGTCTTAGCCTGCATGAATTTGGCCAGCCGGCGGATCAGCCAGGACACCGCCACGGAGACCAGCAGCCAGCGCGAGTCGAGCACGTCGAGCACATCAGCGCTCTGGCCGAAATCGGCCTGGTCGAGTGTTTCGCGCGAATACTGCCGCACGACGTCGCCCAGAAATCCCCAGGCGGCATAATAGGCGAAGAACGGCAGAAGCGCGATGGTGATCATCCGCACCAGCCGCGAGCCGCGCCGGTCAGCCTCGGCACCCGGCTTCGTTTGCGTCTCGGTGGTTGCGGCCTTGTCGGCGCCGCGCTGCGCGGCCACCACATGCGGCAGGCCGGGGCGCAGCACGTGGAACATTGCCACCGTCACCACCAGCTGCGCCAGCGCCACCAGCGTCAGCATCGCCAACCCGGCGAAGTGATTGGCCAGCGCCACCTTCGCCGCCAGCAGCATGAGGAGATCGCCGACCATCACGCCGGCCAGCACGAGTGCCATGAGCTGCGGCCAGAACCGCCGCAGCAGCGAAAAACCTAGGGTGATCGGTCTGATGATATCGGCAAACATGAGGTTCTCTCACGATGCCACCCGCCAAAACCTTTCTAGCAAAGCATGATTGTTTTGCAAGGAATGGGGCTCCCCTTCTCCAACAGAGGGAGAAGGGAGAACCGTCCCCCTCACCTTCTTACCCTCGACTTCAGCCACCGATCAAACGCCACCGCCAGGATCAGGATGAGCCCGATGACGATGCTTTGCGTGTAGGACGAGACGTTGTTGAACTGCAGCCCGTTCTGCAGCACGCCGATCAGCGCCGCGCCCACCACCGTGCCGCCGACCGAGCCGATGCCGCCGAACAGCGAGGTGCCGCCGATGACGACGGCCGAAATGACGGTCAGTTCGTAGCCGATGCCCGCCACCGCTTCCGAGGAGTTCAGCCTGGCCGACAGCACGAAGGCCGCGAGCCCGGCGAAGAAGCCGACAATGACGTAGACCGAGACCAGGATGCGGTCGACGCGCAGGCCCGACAGCCGCGCTGCTTCCGCATTACCGCCGACGGCATAGACGGCGCGGCCATAGCGCGTGTAGCGCAGCACGATGTGGCACAGGATGGCGGCCGCCGCGAAGATCAGCGCCGGCACCGGCACCGGGCCGATCAGCCCGGTACCGAACCAGCGCATCGAGGCGTCGAAGCCCGAGATCGGGCCGCCATTGGAGATGGTCAGTGTCAGCCCGCGAAACACCGTCAGCCCGCCCAGCGTGACGACGAAGGGCGGCACTTTCAGCCGGGTGATGACAAGCCCCTGCACGCCGCCGGCAGCGGCTCCGACGATGATGGCGGCCAGCAGCGCGGCGAACCAGCCGAACCCTTGCGTGCCGCTCGTCGACAGCGACAGCGTGTTGGCCGTGCCGCCCTTGGCGACCACGGCGGCGACCATGCCGCAGAAGGCGAGCAGCGAGCCGACCGACAGGTCGATGCCGGCGGTAAGGATGACGAAGGTCATGCCGAGCGCGATCAGCCCGGTGATCGAGATCTGCCTTGTGATGTTGAACAGGTTGATCGGGTCCATGAAGCTCGGCTTCAGCACCGTGAAGACGATGATCAGCGCCACCAGGAACAGCAGCGGCCCGAAGCTCATCAAAAGCCGCGCGAAGTTGATGCCGCCGCGCTGATCCTGCTCCCCCGCCACGCTCATAGTGTCTCCTTGCGGTCGAGTGCCATCAGTTCCATCAGTCTTTCCTCGTTTGCTTCGACGCCCGGCATCTGGCCGGTGATGCGTCCGCGGCGCATGGTGACGATGCGGTCCGAAACCGCCAGCACCTCGGGCAGTTCGGACGAGATCATCATCACCGCAATGCCGCGCGCCGCAAGCTGCACCAGGATCTGGTGCACCTCGGTCTTGGCGCCGACATCGACGCCGCGCGTCGGCTCGTCGACGATCAGCACTTTCGGATCGCGCGCGAGCCAGCGCGCCAGGATCACCTTTTGCTGGTTGCCGCCCGACAGGCCCTCGATCGCCTGCTCGGCCGAAGCCATGCGGATCGACAGCATCTTTCGAAACCCGGACAGCGCATCGCGCTCGCGCCGCTCGGCCATGAAGCCGAAACCGTTGCTGAAGCTGCCCAGCGAAGCGATGGAGAAATTCGGCAGGATGCCCAGCGCGGCAAAGATCGCCTGGTGCTTGCGGTCCTCCGGCACCAGGCCGATGCCGAGGGCAATGGCGTCCGCGGGTGATGACGGGGCGATCGGCTTGCCGTCGAGCGTGATGGTGCCGGCCGCGATGCGGTCGGCGCCGAAGATAGCGCGCGCCAGTTCGGTGCGGCCTGAGCCGACAAGCCCGGCAACGCCGAGGATTTCACCGGCCTTGAGGTCTATGTCGACGCCGTCGAGCACGATGGCGTGCGGCGCCTCGGGGTCGCGCACAGTGCGCAGGCCGCGCACCGACAGCACGACATCGCCGGCCACCGCGCGTTGCGCCGGCCGGGCGTAGAGCTCGGACGCCGCGCGGCCGACCATCTTCTCGATGATTTTGGGCAGCGCGATCGGCCCGCCTTCACGGTTAAGGTGGCCGGCAAGCCTGCCGTCGCGCAGCACCGTCATGCGATCGCATATGGCGGACGCTTCCTCCAGCCGGTGGGTGACGAACATAATGGCGACCCTGTCCTTGCGCAGCCGGTCCATGATCGACAGCAGCCGCTGCACCTCGGTCTCGGTCAGCGCCGAGGTCGGCTCATCCATGATGATCAGCCGGCTTTCCAGCGACAGCGCCCGAGCAATCTCGACCAGTTGCTGCTCGGCCACGGACAATGCCGAGACCGGCGTCATCGGGTCTATGGAGAGACCGACGCGGGCGATGATCGTGCGGGAATCTTCCTCCATCTTGCGCCAACTCACCAGCCCGAGCGGGCCGATCGGCGCGCGGCCGATGAAAATGTTCTCCGCCACGGTCAGCGTCGGGATCAGGCTCAGTTCCTGATAGATGGTGACGATGCCAAGCCGCTTGGCATCCTGCGGGCTGGAGGGATGATAATCGGCACCGTCGAAAGTGATGCGGCCGCCCGATGGCGGCATCACACCCGACAGGATTTTCAAGAGCGTCGATTTGCCGGCGCCGTTTTCGCCCAGCAGGCCGAGGATCTCGCCGGGGCGGATATCGAGCGAGACATCGCTGAGCGCCGTCACGCCGGCGAAATGCTTGGTGATGCCTTCGACGGCAAGCAGGATGGGTTCGGGCGAGGCGGCTTCAGCGGCTGGCGGCAAGGGTGGCTCCTTCCATGCAGTTGATGTCGCCTGTCAGCGCTTGAACGCCCCCCTCTGTCCTGCCGGACATCTCCCCCTCAAGGGGGGAGATTGGCTGTGTCACCGGCGACACCTTTTCTTTCAACATTTGGGAACTGGCGAAAGCAGGAGGAACAGTCGATCTCCCCCTTGAGGGGGAGATGTCCGGCAGGACAGAGGGGGGCGCTGTCCCGCCGGCTTTGCCAATCGGCCGATCCCCGCCAAACCCCTACTTCGTCTCGCCAATCCGCTCTGCCTTGTCGAGATTGTCCTTGCCGATGACGATTGGCGTCAGCAGCACCAGCTTCTCCTTCGGCTCGGTCTTGTCCTTGGCAAAGGCCACCGCGATGCGCACCGCAGTGCGCGACTGCTCGCCGGGGAATTGCTCGACGGTGCCCGCAAGCTTGCCGTCGCGCACGGCGACCAGCGCTTCGGGCAGTGCATCGAAGCCGTAGATCTTGACGTCGGTGAAGTTGCGCGCGGCACAAGCCTCCATGGCGCCCAGCGCCATGTCGTCATTGGCGCAGACGATGGCGTCGGGTTTGCCGTTGGCGGCAAGGCCAGCCTCGGTCACCGACAGCGCCTCGGCGCGGGCGAAGTTGGCGGTCTGCTCGAAGACGATCTGATACTTGTCCTTCAGAGGATCGAGCACATTGTGCACGCCCTTGTTGCGGTCGATCGCCGGGCCGGCGCCGGGCTGGCCCTGCAGATGGAACAGCTTGGCACCGTTGGGAAACGCCGCCACCACGGCGTTGGCTTCCGCCTCGCCGCCCTTCACATTGTCGGCGCCGACATGGGCGAGGATGCCCTCGACGCCGTCTACGCGGCGGTCGATCGTCACCACGGGAACGCCGGCCTTGACCGCTTCCTCGATGGCCGGCGCCAGGGCGTTGACGTCGAGCGGCGAGATGACGATGGCGTTGACCTTCTGCACCAGGGCGGCCTCGATGTCGGCGGTCTGCTTGGTGGCCGAGTTCTGGCCGTCGCTTTCGGTCAGATTGACGCCTTGCGTGGCGGCTTCCGCCTTGATCTCGTTCAGCATGTGCACGAAGAACGGAAAGCCGAGACTGGGCACCGAGCCAAGGATAGTGAGCTTGTCCTGCGCAAACACAGAAGGCGCGGCAACCATCATGGCGCCGAAAGCCGCGGACGACAGCAGGAATTCACGTCTGTTCATGGGATCCTCCTCCACAAGAACGCACGACCCGAAAACCGGGATCGGTTTCAGGAAGGATCATGCGTCGGTTCAAAGTGTGGAGCATCCTCCCTGCGCCCGAAAACGCATGCCGCTCCAGCTGGCCGCCGCTGTAAAAAGAGCCTCCCACCGACGCCTGCGCAGGGATGCTAACCCAGGGCCAACCATTTGTGCAACATCGATATAACAGCGGTGCCAGGCAAATTATCGGAATTGTCGGATTTTGGATTTCCGGCGTGGGGGCCGCTTTGTCGGAAGACCTCCAATGCAAGGCCGCCCCTCTGCTTCTCAATCCAGGAACGCCAGAACACGCTGCCAAAGCAGCGCCGCGGCTGTGTCGTTGTAGTCGGGCAGAGCTGGATCCGAGAAATAATGTCCCGAGTTTGGATAGCGGAAGATCCGCACATCGGTTTGCGCGGCCTCGGCGGCGTGCTGCCAGGCGCGGACATCCGGCTCGGGGAAGAACGGATCGGTGTCGGCGACATGCAATTGAACCGGCAGGCCGGGCCGGATGTTCGCAGGCACGGTTGCCAGCCCATGCAACAGCAGCACCTTGGCCGTCAGCGGCCGCAAGGCCCAGACTGACGCGACCACGCCTGCACCCATCGAAATCCCCGCCAGCACCGTATCGCCGGGCGTCGAGGCCAGGGCATCGCGCGCCCTTTGGCAAATGACCTCCCAGCCGATCCGCGCCTTGATCGCGAAGCCTTGCTCGAGATCGTCCGTCGCCACGCCCGCATAGAGGTCCGGCAGCGAAACGGCGTGACCGGCGGCGCCCAGCTTTCCAGCGAGATGCCGCTCGTGCTCGCGCAGCCCCAGAACCGAATGAAACAGGATTATGTTCGCGGACATCCGGTCATGATACCTGCCGGCACATGCCGTCTCAACGGCTGGGTACGTCATGAGGCGTGCGGCTTCCATTCTCCCGGCGTGGCACTACTTTGGACTGAACCCAAAGCACTCGACTGGAGAACAACATGAAGCCGCAAATCATCTGCCATATGCTGGCATCCCTTGACGGCAGCCTCCACCCCAGCCGCTATACCTCGAGCCCCGATGGCACCCGGGCCGAGTGGTCGAGCCTCTACGAGCATATCCATAATGATCTCGCGGCTGATGCCTGGATCGTCGGGCGCGTCACCATGGCCGAGATGAGCAAGGCCGGCGCGCATCCGCCGGCCAATGCCGGCAAGGTCGACCGGCCCTATCATTTCGCGCAAATAGGTGCGGGTTATGCCGTGGCGCTCGATGCCTCGGGCAAGCTTCATTTTTCCAAACCCGACATCGGTGGCGACCATGTCGTGGTGCTGCTTGGGCGCGACGTTGCCGACAGCCATTTGGCAGAGCTTGCCGCCGACGGCGTGTCCTATATCGTCGCGGAAACCGGCGATATCGATCTCGCCGCGATGCTTGAGGTCCTCGGACGCGAACTCGGCATAAGCCGGCTGCTGCTCGAGGGCGGCGCCAGCATCAACGGTTCCTTCCTCGCCGCCGGGCTCGTCGATGAATTGAGCCTTCTCGTTGCACCCGCGATCGACGGACGGGCCGCCAATCAGGGTTTCGTCGAGTTCGGCGAGAGCGGCCTGGCGGGCAAGACGCAGCTGTCCCTGAAGAGCTGCGAGGCGCTGGCGCATGGGCTCGTCCATCTGCGCTACGCGGTCAGCCCTGGAGCATAATCCCGAAAGGTCGCGGCGTGGCCCAGGGTCTCCGCGACGGGGCTGACGAAGTCAGAGACTTCGGCTCACCTCGAGCGTTGCTAAGCGCATCAATACCGCATGGCGTCGAGATCGGCGATCAGCGTCGGGCCGGTGGGGTGCCAGCCGAGCCGTGCCTGGGTCAGAGCGCTGGAGGCCGGCAGATCCATCGGCGCGAACATCGCCATCCAGCCGAAATGCTCCGCCGCCTTTTCCGGCGCAATGGAAACCACCGGCAATTTCAAACCCCGGCCGAGCGCCTCGGCGATAGCGCGCACTTCGACACCTTCCTCGCCGACCGCGTGATAGCGCGCGCCCGGCTGCCGCTTTTCCACGGCGAGCCGGTAAAGCCGCGCCGCATCGAGGAGGTGGCCCGCGGAGTAGCGATTGCGGCCGTCGCCGACATAGGCCGAGACGCCCCTTTCACGCGCGATCTCGATGAGCGGCGTGATAAGGCCTTGCTTGACCGGATTGTGGACCTGCGGCAGCCGCACCACCGACACATTGATGCCGGCGTCCAGCAAGGCATTGCCGGCCAGCTCCGAGGCGATGCGCGGATTGGGATGGCTGGCGTTGAAGACGTCCTCGATCGCCAACTGGCCATGCCCGGGGCTGCCCATGCCGACGCCAGAGGTGATCACCAGCGGCCGGTCGGAGCCGGCGAGCGCGGCGCCCAGTGCGGCGATGACGCGTTTGTCCTTTTCGCAATTCTCGGCAAACCGCGAAAAATCGTGGTCGAATGCCGTGTGGATCACGCCGTCCGCCTTGGCCGCGCCATCGCACAGCCCTTCGGGCTCCTCGAGCGTTCCGCGATGCACTTCAGCACCGGCGGCGGCCAGCGCCTCGGCGCCGGCGTCGGAGCGGGTCACGCCGACCACCTGATGGCCTGCCTTGATGAGTTCGGGAACGATCGCGGAACCGATGAAACCGGTCGCGCCGGTGAGAAAGATACGCATGCAAAATCTCCTGTACAGTTGCCTGCGTAATATTGCCGGTCTATTATTCTATTAAAGTAGTGATCTTATCGTGGTATAATGGCTAACAGGATGCCTTCCAATTCCGGCTCACTAGCAGCGTTCCTCAAAGACCGGCGCACCCGGCTTGATCCCGCATCATTCGGGTTTTCCGGACGCAGACGCACGCCGGGGCTGCGCCGCGAAGAGGTCGCACAGCGCGCCAACATCAGCCCGACCTGGTACACATGGCTGGAACAGGGCCGCGGCGGCGCACCCTCGGCCGATGTCCTCAACCGCATCGCCAAGGGGCTGCTGCTGACCGAGGCGGAGCGCGAACATCTTTTCATGCTCGGGCTGGGGCGCCCGCCCGAGGTCCGCTACAGGGGCGTCGAAGGCGTCAGCCCCCGGCTGCAGCGCCTCATCGACACGCTCGATGCCAGCCCCGCCATAGTCAGGACCGCCACCTGGGACGTCGTTGCCTGGAACCGTGCCGCGAGGGTCGTGCTGACCGACTACAGCACCCTGCCCGAGGGCGAGCGCAACATTCTGCGCTTCATGTTCCTCAGTCCCCATATCCGCGCCAGGCAGCACGACTGGCAAAACCTCGCCCGTTTCGTGGTGGGCGCGTTCCGGGCCGATGCGGCACGCGCCGGTGCTGTCTCCGAGGTGCGTGAACTCGTCGACGAACTCTGCAGCGCCAGCCCCGAGTTTGCCGCCCTGTGGCGGGAAAACGGCGTGCTCAGCCATGGCGACGGGACAAAGCGCCTGAAGCACCCGGAACTTGGCGATATCGAACTGGAATATTCGGGCTTCGCGGTCGACGGCCGGCCGGATTTGAGCCTGACCGTCTACAACCCGGTCGACAGCGCCGTCGCCGACCGTATTCGCACGCTGGCCCTCACCCGACACCCCAAAGAGTAAGGGCGGGACGACCTATCCGCTGCGATGACTCCCGCCCGCTCTCAAGCGCGCTCGCAGACCGCCTTCAGGATCTGCAAGGTCGGTCCCCAGTAGAGATTGGCGTGCGGACGGATCGCCGGTTCGGCGAAGTCGCTGAGCGTCAGTGTCAACAGTGTTCCCCCATCCGCCGGCGCCAGGTCGAAGCTGACCACGGTGTGATTTTCGGGCACGTCCGCCAGACGCGAGGCCGACAGCGTGCTCCAATAGCTGTAGGCGAAGCTCATTCCCGGCTCAAAAGTGCGGATGGTGCCGTGGTTTTCGAACGGTATTCCGTGCAGCAGTCCGCGCATGACGATCGCGCCGCCGGCCTGCCCTTGCAGGCTGACGGTCAACTCCTCGTCGGACATCCATTGCGGGATCATTTCTGGCGTCGTTAGTATCCGCCAGACCTTGGCCGGCACGGCACCGATGACGACGGTCTTGGTTATCGGCGCAGCGGACTCACTCATGGGGTGCAGATTATAGCGGATGCGGCGGCGACAATATCGCTGTTCCAGGCGGTACGGATGCCGCCATTGCCCCTTGCCCTGTATAGGAAGACAGCACCACGCTTGCGAAGCCATTGCAGCCCGTGGCATCTGTCGGCTCCACCAGCGCAGACGGCACCATGACACCACGGCAGACACGGCAGAGCGGCAGGCAGGGGGCGCCCGGCGTCAGTCTCAACCGGGCGCTGTCGAAGCTCGGCCTGTGCTCGCGCACACAGGCCGAGGTGCTGATCGCCGAAGGCCGCGTGCGCGTCGGCGGCAAGGTGGTGCGCGATGCGGCGCTGCGCGTCGACCTCGACCGCGACCGCATCGTCGTCGACGACAGGCCGGTGGTTGCCGAGCGCAAGGTCTACCTCATGCTCAACAAGCCGCGCGGGCTGGTCACCACCCGCGACGACCCGCAGCAGCGCGACACCGTCTATGCCTGCCTGGAAGGGCTCGATCTGCCCTTCGTCTCGCCGGTAGGCCGGCTCGACAAAGCCAGCGAAGGCATGCTGCTGATGACCAACGACACCCGGTTTGCCAACCGGCTGATGGACCCGGCCTCGCATCTGCCCAAGACCTATCACGTGCAGATCGGCACGGTGCCGGACGAGGCGATGCTGGAGACGTTACGCGCGGGCGTGACCGTCGACGGCGAGACCCTGACCGCCAGCTCGATCGAACTCTTGCGCAGCGGCGGCCGCACCGCCTGGCTGGAGATCGTGCTCGACGAAGGCCGTAACCGCCACATCCGTCGCCTGCTCGCCGCGCATGGCGTCGAGGTCCTGCGCCTCATCCGCATCGCTATCGGCCGCCTGCCGCTCGGCGACCTCGCCAAGGGTACGGCACGGCATTTGACAGCAGAAGAGTTGGCGCTGCTGAGGGGGTAAGCAGGGCGTGCCGCTGGTGCAGGCGCACGGCGATCCTTCCTGACGGAAAGCTGTCAGCAGGCCTGGCCTATAGGTCGGATGGGAGCCGGCCACGGCTTCAACGATCAGGGAGCCAATGCAATGAATTTCGTCTCCGTCCGCATCATCACGTCGGACGTCCAGCGTCTCGTTCACTTCTACGGTGAGATCACCGGCATGCCCGTGACGGTGTACACGGAAGACTTCGCCGAACTGGCGACGCCGACCTGCACGCTGGCGATCGGCAGCACGCGCACCTTGATGCTGTTCGGCGGCGACATCGCCCGCCCCGCCGACAACCACACCGCCATCATCGAGTTCCGCGTCGGCGACGTCGATGCTGAATTCGCCAGGCTCTCGGACCTCCTCAGGAATATCACTGTGCAGAAGCCGACCACCATGCCCTGGGGCAACCGCTCGCTGCTGTTTCGCGACCCTGACGGCAATCTGGTGAATTTCTTCACGCCGGTAACCGCTGAGGCGATCAGGAAATTCGACAGATAGGCGTAAGCGGCGCCGCTGGCCGAAGCTGCTCTATTTCTGGTTCCATTTCCGGATGACCGGCTCGCTCAAATCATGCTCGTAGCCGAGCACGCTGATGCTGGCCGTATCGAGCACGAGCAGCGCGCCGCCCTCCGGCGGCAGCCCGATCCAGCGCGCCGCCAGCACGCGCAGAAAATGCGCGCTGGAAAACACCAATATGCTGGCATTGGCCTCGCGCAGCCCAGCGATAATCCTGTCGGCCCGCGCGCCGACATCGGCCGCCATCTCGCCCTTTGGACACCCATCGCGAAACACATTCCAGCCGCGGCGCTCGGCCAGGATCTGTTTTGTCGTCAGCCCCTCATAGGCGCCATAGTCCCACTCCTGCAGATCGTCCTTCTTGACGCTCTGCGCGCCGAAGCCGGCCAGTACGCTGGTGTTGTAG
>NZ_RZRR01000640.1:0-3361 GCF_003998555.1 Mesorhizobium sp. M7A.F.Ca.CA.002.09.1.1
ACATTGTCGAGATCGCCAGTGCGCGAGGCCTCGATGTCGTGGCCACCGAAGCCAGTTTCGAAAGCGCGCTCGGCATCAACAACCGCGCCGAACTGGCGCAAGCCGAAGCCATCTGGCAGGCGCGCCGGCGGCATGAGGCGATGCTGTCGGGCGTGACGCTGATCGCGCCGGAGACGGTGTATTTCTCGCACGACACCGAGATCGGCACTGACACGATCGTCGAGCCCCATGTCTGGTTCGGTCCGGGCGTGAAGATTGCCACGGGCGCCAAGGTCCATGCCTTTAGCCATATCGAGGGCGCCACCATTGCGTCCAATTGCGATGTCGGGCCGTACGCGCGGCTGCGGCCGGGCGCCGATCTCAGGAACAAGGCCAAGGTCGGCAATTTCTGCGAGGTCAAGCAGGCGGTTATCGAAGAGGGCGCCAAGGTCAACCATTTGACCTATATCGGCGACGCCCGTGTCGGTGCTGGGGCCAATATCGGCGCCGGCACCATTACCTGCAATTATGACGGCTATTCGAAATTCTTCACCGACATCGGCGAGGGCGCTTTTGTCGGCTCCAATTCGTCGCTGGTGGCGCCTGTCACCATCGGCAAGGGCGGCTACATCGCCTCAGGCAGCGTGATCACCGAAAGCGTGCCCGACGACGCGCTGGCCTTCGGCCGCGCCCGCCAGAAGACCATTCCAGGCAAGGGCAAGGAGTTGCGCGAGCGCTTTGCTTCGGCGGCGGCGGCGAAGAAAAAGTAAGACCAGCCCGCAAACCGAACGATTGCAGTAACCGGATTGCAAGAGCGGCCTGTCATGGTGCATCGACAGAATGAGCGTTCCGTTATACGGGACGAAATGCAATGTGACTTTCCACGGCAGGCTGGCCATCCCTAAATAGCGCTGGTTTTCCGGGGAATCGGGGGCTTTCTGCATGTGCGGTATCGTTGGAATCGTCGGCCACTCGCAGGTTGCGCCGCTCATCGTCGATGCGCTGAAGCGGTTGGAGTACCGTGGCTATGATTCGGCCGGCGTCGCGACCATCGAGCGTGGCGAACTCGCCCGCCGCCGCGCCGAAGGCAAGTTGATCAACCTGGAGCGCCGGCTCAAGGACGAGCCGCTCGATGGCACGATCGGCATCGGCCACACGCGCTGGGCGACGCATGGCGTGCCCAACGAGAGCAATGCGCATCCGCATTTTTCCGACGGCGTCGCCATCGTCCACAACGGCATCATCGAGAATTTCGCCGAACTGCGCGACGAACTGGTCCGCGACGGCTATTCTTTTTCGTCGCAGACCGACACCGAGGTCGTGGCGCATCTGGTGGCCCGCGAACTCGCCAAGGGGCTGAAGCCGGTCGAAGCCGCGCACCAGGCGCTGAAGCGGCTGGAAGGCGCCTTTGCGCTGGCGATCATGTTCAAAGGCGACGAGGATTTGATCGTCGGCGCCCGCAACGGTCCGCCTTTGGCCGTCGGCCATGGCGATGGCGAGATGTTCCTGGGCTCCGACGCCATCGCGCTCGCCCCGTTCACCAATTCGATCACCTATCTGGAAGATGGCGACTGGGCGGTGGTGCGCCGTGGCGGTGTCACCATCTTCGACATTGACGGCACAAAGGTCGACCGCAAACGCCAGCAGTCGCTGTCGACCAGCTTCATGGTCGACAAGGGCAACCGACGCCATTTCATGGAAAAGGAAATCCATGAGCAGCCCGAGGTGATCTCGCACACCTTGGCGCATTACGTGGATTTCGTCTCCGGAGTGTCGAAGCCGCTCGACCTGCCGTTCGACTTCGCCAAAATTGGTCGGCTGGCGATCTCGGCCTGCGGCACGGCGTATCTGGCCGGCCTGATCGGCAAGTACTGGTTCGAGCGCTACGCGCGCCTGCCCGTCGACATCGATGTCGCCTCCGAATTCCGTTACCGCGAAATGCCGCTGTCGAAGAACGATGCGGCGTTTTTCATCTCGCAATCGGGCGAGACCGCCGACACGCTGGCCTCGCTGCGTTATTGCCGCAAAGCCGGCATGAAGATCGGCGCGATCGTCAATGTGCGCGAATCGACCATGGCGCGCGAATCCGACGTCGTGCTGCCGACGCTTGCCGGACCCGAGATCGGCGTCGCCTCGACCAAGGCCTTCACCTGCCAGCTTTCCGTGCTGGCCGCGCTTGCGGTGCGCGCCGGCGTGGCGCGCGGTATGATTTCGAAGGAACAGGAGAAAACCCTGGTGCGCGCGCTTTCGGAAGCGCCGCGCTACGCCAACCAGGTGCTCAAGCTTGAAGAGCAGATCGAGCGGATCGCGCGCGAACTCTCGCGCTACAAGGACGTGCTCTATCTCGGCCGCGACACCAATTTCCCGCTGGCCATGGAAGGCGCGTTGAAACTCAAGGAAATCTCCTACATCCACGCCGAAGGCTATGCAGCCGGCGAACTGAAGCATGGGCCGATCGCGCTGATCGACGAGAACATGCCTGTCATCGTCATCGCGCCGCATGACCGGATCTTCGAGAAAACCGTTTCCAACATGCAGGAAGTGGCGGCGCGCGGCGGCAAGATCATCCTGATCACCGACAGCAAGGGCGCGGCGCAGGTGAGCGTGAAGACGATGGAAACAATCGTGCTGCCGGATGTGCCCGAAATCATCTCGCCGATCATCTATGCGCTGCCGATCCAGATGCTGGCCTATTTCACCGCCGTGTTCATGGGCACCGACGTCGACCAGCCACGCAATCTGGCGAAATCGGTGACGGTGGAATAGGTTTTGCCTTCCAGACCGGAGGTTGGGCCGAATGGCATCGAAGTTCGCACGTCCAGTTCATCCTGGAGAATTCCTGCGTGAAGAATATCTCGTCCCGCTCGGCATGAGTGCAGGCGCGCTGGCGAAAAAGCTCAACCTTCCGCGCACCCGTATCGAACGCATTGCCAAGGAAGAGATCGGCCTGACTCCCGATACCGCTCTTCGCCTCGCCAGATTTTTCAACACCACGCCCGAATTCTGGATGAATTTTCAACAGGCCTATGAGCTTGAAACCGAAGCCAGAAAGCTGGCGCCGGAGCTCGAGAAGATTGAGCCGTTGGAAGTAGCGGCATAATCGGCTCTTTAAAAACTTCGCAGTTCCAAAGCTTCGTCCGGTTCACTAATGTTGCGCTGCAACCCGCGCTCCGGTGAACCATGTCCGACGCTCCCAAGACCTCCGGCATGACCCGGCTGAGGAACTATTTCCTCACGGGCTTCATCGTCTGCGCGCCCTTGGCGATCACCGCCTACATTGCCTGGTCGTTCATCGGCTGGGTCGATTCCTGGGTGAAGCCTTATATTCCGGCCCGCTACAGCCCTGACACCTACCTGTCGTTTCCGGTGCCGGGGTTCGGAC
>NZ_RZRR01000641.1:0-3348 GCF_003998555.1 Mesorhizobium sp. M7A.F.Ca.CA.002.09.1.1
TTTTTGGCGACACTTTTTCCGGCGCGCGCGGTCCCGGCATGGGCGATCGCCGCCAGCAGACGACCGCTGCCGATCTGAACGTGACGCTCGACGTCACCATCGAGGAAGCGGCGACCGCTGAAAAGGTGACGGCGATGTTCCCCGACGGCCGCAAGGTGGCGGTCAAGCTGCCGGCCTATGTCGAGGATGGCCAGACCATCCGCCTCAAGGGTCAAGGCGAGCAGGGGCCGGGCCAGCCAGGCGACGCGCTGGTCAAGATCCATCTGCGCCGGCATCCACGCTACCGCATCGAAGGCCGCGACCTGCACGCCGATCTGCCGGTGATGCTGGCGGATGCCGTGCTCGGCGCCAAGGTGCCTGTCGAGACGCCGACCGGCAGGCTCGCGGTCAACATTCCGGCCTGGTCGAGCTCCGACAAGGTCCTGCGGCTGAAGGGCAGAGGCCTGCCGGAAAAGGCCGGCGGTCACGGCGATCTCTACGCTCATGTGCGTATCATGCTGCCGGAAGGCGGTGACAGCGCGCTCGAAGCGCTGTTGCGCAGCCAAAAAGGCTGATCGGCGGCTTTTGTCCCCTGAACTGTCCGTTTTGAGCGCTTGAAGGGGCTCTGTGCCTGTGCGATAGGGCAACCCACAAAGCTGAAATCTTGCGGAGAGCGCTCACATGGCGGGTGGACAGGGCCTAATGGCCGGCAAGCGCGGCCTCATTCTTGGCGTCGCCAACAATAGGTCGATCGCTTATGGCATTGCCAAGGCCTGCGTCGATCATGGCGCCGAGATAGCGCTGACCTATCAGGGCGAGGCGTTCAAGAAGCGTGTCGAGCCGCTGGCGGCGGAACTGGGCGCCTTTGTCGCCGGCCATTGCGACGTCACCGATCCGGCGAGCCTGGATGAGGTTTTCGCCAATGTCGCCAGACATTGGGGCAAGCTTGATTTCCTCGTCCACGCCATTGCCTTCTCCGACAAGGATGAGCTGACTGGCCGCTATGTCGAGACGTCACGCGACAATTTCCTGCGCACAATGGACATTTCGGTCTATTCCTTCACCACCATCGCCAAGCGCGCCGAGGCGCTGATGACCGATGGCGGCTCACTGCTGACGCTGACCTACTACGGCGCCGAAAAGGTGATGCCGCACTACAACGTCATGGGTGTCGCCAAGGCGGCGCTCGAGGCCAGCGTGCGCTACCTGGCGGTCGATCTCGGCGCCAAGAAGATCCGCGTCAACGCCATTTCGGCCGGCCCGATCAAGACCCTTGCCGCTTCCGGCATCGGCGATTTCCGCTACATCCTGAAGTGGAACGAGTACAATTCGCCGCTGAAGCAGACGGTGACGCAGGAGGAAGTCGGCGATTCCGGCGTCTATTTCCTGTCCGATCTGTCGCGCGGCGTCACCGGTGAAGTGCACCACGTCGATTCGGGCTACCACGTCGTCGGCATGAAGGCGGTCGACGCGCCTGATATTTCGACGGTCAAGGACTAGCACCCCCCAACCGTCGTCCGTCCCGATCCGCACCGGAAGACCTGATGTACCCGCTGGTTTATATCGCGCGCCACGGCCAGACCGCGTGGAACGCCGAAATGCGGCTTCAGGGGCAGGCTGACACCGATCTCAATGCTCTTGGCCGCGAACAGGCGACCGGCAACGGGCTTCGGCTAGCTGCGTTGGTTCCAGATCCCTGGGAATTCGACTTCGTCGCCAGTCCGATGAAACGGACGCGCGAAACGATGCAGCGTATTCGCGCCGCGATGAAGCTGGATCCGGATGCCTATCGAACCGATCCGCGCCTCGTCGAGGTCAATTTCGGCGATTGGCAGGGATTTACCTTTCCCGAGCTGGAGACGCGGTATCCCGGAGCAAGCGGGACGCGTGCTCTGGACAAGTGGAACTTCCAGCCGCCCGGCGAAGGCGCCGAGAGCTATCAGATGCTGCTCGAACGGGTGAGGCCATGCTTCGACGCGATTGAACGCCAGACGATATGCGTGACCCATGGCGGCGTCATGCGCACCTTGTTTCGTTTCGTTCTGGGATTGGCCGAGGACGAGGCAGCGAACCTGGAAATACCGCAGGATCGCCTGCTCAAGCTCGAAGGCAAGAGTCTGGAGTGGCTTTGATGCATGTCGCCCAAAATTGGCCCCGGTTTTGGGAGAACGACATGCATAAAACAAAGACCTAAAGCGGGTCGCCTGAATCCGTTCAGACGCGACACGCTCTAGGCCATTTCGCAGGCGGCTCGGCGAAAGCTGAACCGCAAACGCTGCATTCAATTGAGGTTGGAAGCTCTAGTTGGCTGAGCTGTCCGGCAGTTCCATGTCGGTGATGACGTTTTCGCCATTGGTCACATCGTAGGCAATGACGATGTCCATGCCCGGCTTCAGCGCGTCGAGATCGGTCTCTGCGTTCAGCTTGTAGGACTTGCCGTCATCCAGCGTCAGCGTCGCCGTGTCCTTGTCGATCTTCTTGATCAGGCCTTCGGTCTGGCCGGCGAAAGCGGCGGTGGAAAGCAGCAGCGTGGCGGCAACGGCGCTAATCAGGGTACGCATAATCGTTCCTCTTTATCATTGCACCGGCATGGCGGCGGGCTGTTCAACAGCGGATGGAGCAGAGCAGAAACCAACCGAATGTGTCAAAACTAAATCCGCCAGATCACAGTTTGACCCCTGTGAAAAACGCCAATAGAACGCAATCTTCAGCCGGCTCCGATGCCGGGCAGGGTATTTCATGTCTCACAACACGTTCGGCCACCTTTTCCGCGTCACCACCTGGGGCGAAAGCCATGGCCCGTCGCTCGGCTGCGTGGTCGACGGCTGTCCGCCCGGCATCCGCTTTACGCGCGACGAGATCCAGGCCGAACTCGACAAGCGCCGGCCGGGACAGTCACGTTTCGTGACGCAGCGTCGCGAACCAGATGAAGTGAAGGTGCTGTCAGGTTTCATCCTCGACGAGGACGGCGAGACGATGATCACCACCGGCACGCCGGTGTCGATGCTGATCGAGAATGTCGACCAGCGTTCAAAGGATTATGGCGAGATCGCCCGCCAGTACCGGCCCGGCCATGCCGACTACACCTATGACGTCAAATACGGGGTGCGCGATTATCGTGGCGGCGGCCGCTCCTCGGCCCGCGAGACGGCAGCCAGAGTGGCGGCCGGTGCCTTGGCGCGCAAGGTGGTGCCCGGCGTGGTGGTGCGCGGTGCGCTGGTGTCGATGGGCGAGAAATCCATCGATCGCGCCAACTGGAACTGGAATTTCATCGGCGATGCGGAAAATCCGTTCTTCACCCCCGATCCGGCTTCCGTTCCTGTCTTCACGCAGTATCTCGACGGCATCCGCAAGGCGGGCTCCTCGGTC
>NZ_RZRR01000642.1:0-3347 GCF_003998555.1 Mesorhizobium sp. M7A.F.Ca.CA.002.09.1.1
GGCCCGAGCGTCGGTAGCATCACCGCCATGATCTGCTCATAGCGCTCGGCGGCGCGCTTGAGCATCGCGTCGAAACGGCCGGCCTTGTAGTATTGCGTCGCGCTGGCGAACTCGTAGTCGAAGCCGAACGTGTCGAGGAAGCGGCAGAGCATCGCATTGTTGTGGTCGGCGAAGCTCGCATAGTCGCCGCCGAAGGGGTTGGGGACCGACGATAGCGGCTTGTGCAGATGCGGCTCGAGTGCGGCGCGGTCCGGCACGCTGTCGGGTATCTTGCGCATGCCGTCCATATCGTCGGAAAAGCACAGCAGCTTGGTCGCGACCTTGTCCTGCGTCAGGACACGGAAGGCATGGCGCACCATCGAGGTGCGCGCCACCTCGCCGAACGTGCCGATATGCGGCAGGCCGGACGGCCCGTAGCCGGTCTCGAACAGGACTGTTTGCGGAAAGTCGGCGCCTTTGTAGCGCTCGATGATCTTTTTGGCTTCCTCGAACGGCCACGCCTTGCTTTCGGTCGCGGCCGCCAGCAGCTCGGGGTTGAGATCGATGATGTTTGATCCCGCCATGTCACAGTTTTCCAAATCATCTGCCGGCCCGAAGGCGGGCCGCAGCAAGGGTTTTTCAACCGGTCTCTAGGCGTGCAGCGCCGGAGCGTCAACGCGTGCGGCGCTTTTTCCTTGCGGTGCAGAACGGGCGTTCCTAACTTCGAGGCCCGGTTCAAGGAGAAAAAATTGCCGACACCTCATGAAGCCCTGATCTATCTGATGGTCATCACCTCGGCCTCCGACCGCGACATGACCGATGTTGAACTGGCGCGGATCGGCGAGGTCGTCCGCTCCTGGCCGGTGTTCGAGGACTTCAACCACGACAGGCTGGTCGGCGTCGCCCAGGGCTGCCAGAAGCGCCTGCACGAAAAGGATGGGCTGGAGGGCGTGCTGGCTGAAGTCGCCGAGGTCTTGCCCGAGCGGCTGCGCGACACCGCCTATGCCGCCGCCTTCGAGGTTGCCGCCGTCGACCTCGAAATGCGCATGGAAGAGGTGCGGGTGCTGCAGCTGATCCGGCGTCAGCTCGATCTCGACACGCTGACGGTTGCTGCCATCGGCCGCGCGGCCAAGGCGCGGCTGCGTACCCTGACCTGAAAGTCCTTGGCTTTAGAAAAAACTGACGGGGAAATAGCGCAGATAAAATTCGGCGAACGTGCCTTTCATTGAAATTTCCTGCAGCGCGTAGTCGATCGCTGCGGCCAGCGCCGGATTGTCAGCCTTGGTGGCGATGGCCATGCCCGTGCCCAGATATTCGGGCGCCAGATAGGGCCCGCCGGCAAAGCGGCAGCAGCCCGCCGCGTCCGAGCCGCCCAGCCAGAAAGCCAGGCGCATGCCGTCGCCGAAGGCGGCGTCGACCTTGCCGGCCTTGAGATCGGCATACAGTTCTTCCGGCCTGTCGAAAGGGACGACCTGGACCGTGTTGAAATAGTCGCGCAGCATGCGCTCATGCGCCGAGCCTGATATCACGCCGACACGCTTGCCGTGCAATTTGTCAAAGACGGGCTCGGTCAGCGCCTTGCCCTTCGGCATGATGAAGCGCGCCGGAAACTGCAGATAGGAGCGTGAGAAGGCGTAGGTCGCGCGCGATTCCGGTGTGGCGGCGATGCCGGCGATGATCGCCTCGCCTTCGCCTTTCCGCAGTGCGCCTTCCAGCTCGGCCCAGGGCAGGGCCTGGATCTGGCATTTTTCGACAATGCCAAGCTCGGCGCAGATGGCGCGTGCCAGATCGATGTGGAAGCCGGACAGCTTTCCCGCACCGTCGAGGAAGTTGAAAGGCGGGAAGTCCGTGGTGGTGAGGAATCTCAGCCGGGGCAGCTTCGAAAGGTCTGGCTTGGGCAGCCGCTCCTTGGCATCCCACAGCACCGGAACCTGAGGCGCCGCGGCGCGCGCACCGTCGGCGAACGACAGCAACCCGATCAGCATCGCAAAGGCGAAGGACCTCCACCGGAACGCCAAGATAAAACTCCGCCACAGTCGTGCTCGCACCGGTTTTGGTACGAAAATGGTACAGGCACAATGGTTTTTGATTTCAACACGCCGATTTCAGGATATGATTTAGCCGGTTTGCAAATCAGCTTCGGTCGCCTCGATGAGAGGGAGCCACAAAATAAGTATGCGATTTGCAATCCGTGGTCGGTGGCGAAGTGTAAATCAGGCACGCATCATTGGCCGCAATGCACAAGGCAACATGGGGTTGATGTTGCGATGGGTCAGTTCGATCGCACGCTGGAATACATAGACCAACTGCAGCACGCCGCAACGGCGGCGGCGGTCTGCGAAAGGCTGCTGGGCATAACATCGGATTTCGGTCTCACCGCACTGATGGCGGGAACCGTCCCGCAGCCAGGCACGCCGGCCGGCCAGCAAAAGCAGCATGTGCTTCTCTGCGATTGGCCTGGCGAGTGGCTGGAGCGCTATGTCGCGCGCAACTATGTCGATCATGACCCGGTCGTCAGCCATATGAAACAGTTGCAGGCGCCCTTCCAGTGGCACGAAGCGTCCCAAGGCATCCGCATAGACAAGAGCAGCGGCGAGGTGATGGGCGATGCCGGCGCCTTCAAACTGCGCGATGGGTTGGCCTTTCCGCTGATCACGCTCGACGGCCAGATCGTCATGGTGTCGCTGGGCGGCGAGGCCGTGGAATTGTCCGCCGCCGAATTCGGCCAGGTGTCGCTGGTCTCGACCTACGCGGTTGGCCGCGCCATGCAACTCCACACCATGGCGAACAGGACCATCGATCATATCGTGCTGACGCCGCGCGAGCGCGAATGCCTGCAATGGGCCGCCGTCGGCAAGTCCGAATGGGAGATTTCGCAAATCCTCGGCATTTCCGAACACACCTCGGAGAAACATCTTCTTAACGCCAAAAGCAAACTAGGTGCCGTCAACAGGGTGCAGGCCGTCGCGGAAGCGATACGGCGCGGCTACATTAGTTAGGTCGGCCGTGCCGACCTGAAATCCTTGCCTACGCGATCACGCAATTTTCTCATCAAAGCACGGCCGTATCTTCCTCTGAACGCAGGAGACGGCGGAATGCTTTTTTCCCTTACAACCCAGGAATTGATGGAACGTCCCGACCTTTGGGAGGCCGTCCATCGTTTGCGCTACAAGATATTCGTCGAGGAGATGGGGTGGGATGACCTCAGACGCCCCGACGGGCTCGAACTCGACCAGTTCGATCACGACGAGGCGGTCCATCAGATCGTCATCAGGGGCGGTGAAGTGGCGGGTTATCAGAGGATGTTGCCGACGACGCGGCCACATCTGCTGACCGAGGTCTTGACCGATCTTTCCGAAGGAACGCCG
>NZ_RZRR01000643.1:0-3330 GCF_003998555.1 Mesorhizobium sp. M7A.F.Ca.CA.002.09.1.1
GGGAGTAACCTTGCGAGCCGCCATGCAGCGTATGCTTGTCGAGGAAGTTTTGCTCGGTCTGGTAGCGGCTGCCGCCAATGGTGAAGCGGCCGTCGCGGATGCGGTTGGCATAGCGGCCGACGACCGCACCGAAGAAGGCCGTATCCGTCTCGTAGCCTTCCAGACTGTCATAGCCGAGCACCAGCGGAGCATCGTGCCCGGTCAGGCGCAAATCCTGGATGATCGCGCCCAGACCGATGATGTTGGCTGTGATGCCGCCGCCCCTGATCGTGAAGCGACGCACCTGCTCGCCAGCCTGCGTCGTGCCGAAAACCTCGCCGTCCTTCATCGCCATGCCCGTAAATGCCAGTTGATCCAGAAGACTTCGGCTGGTTTTTCCATGAGAGATGGGCAGGCCATCGGCCTCCCCATCCCAGGGATAGCCTATCAGAGGCCGAGGCCGCCGATGCAGACATATTTGGTGTCGAGATAATCCTCGATGCCCTGATGCCCGCCTTCCTTGCCGAGGCCGGATTCCTTGACGCCGCCGAACGGCGCCTCCGGCGTGGTGATGAGGCCTTCATTGACCCCGACCATGCCGTATTTCAGCCCTTCCATCACTCGGAAGGCGCGGCCGAGGTCACCGGTGTAGAAGTAGCAGGCAAGGCCGAATTCGGTGTCGTTGGCGAGGGCGACGGCTTCCTCTTCGGTCTCGAACTTGAACACCGGTGCGACCGGGCCAAAGATCTCTTCCTTCATGAAGCGCATCTTGGGTGTCGCGTTGGCGATGACCGTCGGCTGGAAGAACGAACCGCCGAGCGCATGGCGCTTGCCGCCGGCAACGATCTTGCCGCCCTTTGATGTGGCGTCGGCGATCAGTTCCTCGACCTTCTCGACCGCCTTCTCGTCGATCAGCGGCCCCTGCTGCACGCCGTCCTCGAGGCCGGAGCCGACCTTCAGCGCGTTGCTGGCGGCAGCGAGCTTCTCGACGAACTTGTCATAGACACCTGCCTGGACAAGGAAGCGGTTGGTGCAAACGCAGGTCTGGCCGGAATTGCGGTACTTGGCGGTGATGGCGCCGGCGACGGCACGCTCGAGGTCGGCGTCGTCGAAAACGATGAACGGCGCGTTGCCGCCGAGTTCCATCGACACCTTCTTGACGGTGACCGACGACTTCTGGATGAGAAGCTTGCCGACCTCGGTCGAGCCGGTGAAAGTGATCTTCGACACCAGCGGATTGGCGCAGATCTCGTCGCCGATCTCGCTGGCCGAACCGGTCAGGATGTTGACGACGCCCTTGGGGAAACCGACTTCCTCTGCGAGCGCGCCCCAGGCGAGACCCGAATACGGCGTCTGCGACGCAGGCTTGACCACGGCGGTGCAGCCGGCGGCGAGCGCCGGGCCGAGCTTGCGGGCCAGCATCGAGGACGGAAAATTCCACGGCGTGATGGCGGCGATGACGCCAACCGGCTCCTTGGTCACCAGGATGCGGCGGTCCGCCCATGGCGAGGGCACGACGTCGCCATAGGTGCGGCGACCTTCCTCGGCGAACCACAATATGTAGGACGCGGCCGAGCCGATCTCCCCCTTCGATTCGAACAGCGACTTGCCCTGCTCGATGGTCAGCAGTTCGGCCAGTACGTCCTGATTGTCCATCATCGCGTCGTGCAGCTTGCGCAGCAGCTTCGAGCGCTCGAGCGCGGTCGTCTTGCGCCAGGTCTTGAAAGCTTCCGCGGCGGCTTCGATGGCGCGGCGGGTCTCGGCCTTGCCCGACTTCGGCACGGTGCCGATCTTGAGACCGGTGGCAGGGTTGTTGACGTCGACCGTCTGGCCGCTGTCGGCCTGCACCCATTCGCCATTGATGAGATTGGCCTGCCGCATGAAATGGCTGGTTTTCTGAAGCATGCTATCCTCCGTTCGGCGCCCTGACGGGCGGGTCTGTGAAATCTTCGGTGCGCGTGCGCCATGGACTGAGGCCGGCACGCCGGAGCCACTGCTCTTTACCGAGGGCAAGGCACGCAAGCAATCGCAAGATGGCATATAGGGCTTGGGCCAGAGCGAGACGAGAGCAGGCTGACGTGCTTACACCGATGCCTTACCCGAAAACGTACAAGACAACAGTCAGCCAGAACGCGGTGGTGACGGCGGCGCAGGCCGTGGCGAGGGTCATCTGGTTCGACGCCAGCGCCTGGCCGGTGTTGAACTGCACCGCGATCAGATAGGAATTGACGCCGGATGGCATCGCGGCCACCATCACCGCCACCTTGGCCGTCAAGGGCGGCATGCCGAGCAACCAGACGAAGACCAGCACCAGCGCCGGCATCAGGAACAGCTTCAGCACCGAAAGCGCCAACGCCGGCCGGACATTGCCCGATATGCCGAAACGGCGCAGGCTGAGCCCCATGGCGAACAGCGCCACTGGCCCGGCAGTGCCAGCCAGCGTATCGACCAGCCGCGTGGCAAGGTTCGGCAGCGGCGCGCCGGTTAGGCGCCAGGCCAGCCCGGCCAGGATACCGATGATCAGGGGATTGGTGAACAGTCTTCTCAGAAAGCTCTGGACGATGCGCAGCAGGTGTACGGGCTCACTGCCACCGCGGCCAAATATCTCGAACATGATGATCGAAGCCATCATCATGGTCGGCAGATGCACGGAAACGAGCAGCGACAGCACTTCGAATCCCCTCGACCCGAATACGCCGAGAACGAAGGGAATGCCCAGCAGCACCACATTCGAGAAGGACGACGACACTCCACCGACGATGCCTGCGCGTGCGTCCCGCCCGAAGATCCGCGTCGTCACCAGATGGCCGGCAGCCCATGTCATTGCAACCGCCGTGAAGTAAGCGCCCCACAGCGGCCAAGGCGCCACGCCATGGAAGTCGGACTTCACCATCGTCTGGAACAGCAGCAGCGGCATCGCCACGTTGATGGCAAATTCCGAAATCCCCTCGCCGCTCGCCGGCTTCAGATAGCCGGTGAGCCCGGCGAGGTAGCCGAGCGCGACAAGGCTGAAGACGAAAAGAACGGTTTCGGTGAGCGGAGACATTTTTACCGTGAGGGGCGGGTTCCCCGTGATAGGCGAGCCAGGACCGCGACGCAATCGCGCCTGAATTTGATCCTCGTCGGCTGGCAGCGTTATAGAGGGCTTGGATCATCAGGGCGGACACGAACGACAAATGGCCTTTGTCCGACTCTCGAACCTCAGTCTTTTGCAGCGGGCATGGCTGACGGCTTTCGTCGCCGCACTGCTTTGTCTTGCCGCGACCGCGCTTGCAGTTGCCGAGACGAAAAGCGACGCGCGCAGCGTCACCGATCGAGGCCGCATTCACGGCGACGCTGAAGGTATTCACC
>NZ_RZRR01000644.1:0-3325 GCF_003998555.1 Mesorhizobium sp. M7A.F.Ca.CA.002.09.1.1
GTTCTGGCCGAAGTGCTGGGCGCGCTGCAGCGCATGGGCCTCAACCCGCCGCCGGCGATCCTGGTCAAGCCCGAGGACGCGCTGTCGTCGGTGCGCAGCGCCATCCTGCTCGGCGCGGTGGTGCCGGAACTGCGCCAGCAGACCGATAGCCTGCTTGCCGATCTCAAGGAACAGACCAGGATTACGGCGTCGATCGAGGCCGAACGGGCGCGGCTGACGGCGGCGGTCGGCGACCAGACGGCGGAAAAGAAGCGGCTCGGCATGCTGCTGGAGGCCAAGCAGAAGCTCGAAGCCGACACGCAAACGCAAATGGCCGCGGAAAAGCAGCGATCCGAAGCGCTGGCGGCCAAGGCCGGCAGCCTGAAAGAGTTGATCGCCTCGCTCGAAGCGCAGGCCGACAAGAGCCGCAAGGCCGCCGATGCCGCCAAGGCCGCTGAGCAGAAGACGGCGGATGGCGACAAGACATCCGCGCCGGCGGAACTGGCGTCGCTGCCCGTTCCGGAAAGCAACCAACTTGCCGCCGCGGTGCCCTTTTCGGCGCTGCAGGGACAGATCGCACTGCCGGTGACCGGCCGCATCAAGCGGCGATTCGGCGCCGACGACGGTAACGGCGCGGTGATGCTAGGCGACATGGTTGCGACACAATCGGGAGCCATCGTTACCGCGCCGGCGGATGGAAATGTGCTTTATGCGGGGCCGTTTCGCTCTTATGGTCAACTCTTGATCCTGAACGCAGGCGACGGCTATCATGTCGTTTTGGCGGGGATGAGCAGAATCAGCGTCGCGACCGGTCAATCAGTGCTTGCAGGAGAGCCGATCGGTGCGATGGGAGAGGCCCGGGTGGCGAGCACCTCGGTTTCGAAGAATGGAAATGCCACGCCGGAACTCTATGTCGAGTTCCGCAAGGATGGAAAACCCGTCGATCCGGCCCCATGGTGGGCGGACCGTTTTTCTGGAAGGACGTGAATAATGCGGAAACTGTCGCTTCTGTTTGCCGGTGCGCTGATGGGCGCGTCCGCCATGAGCCTGGTCTATGGCGCACCCGGCTCGGCGGCGAACGCTGCAGGGTCGGAGACCTACAAGCAACTGGCGATCTTCGGCGATATCTTCGAGCGCGTGCGGGCACAGTATGTGACGCCGCCCGACGACAAGTCGCTGGTCGAGAATGCCATCAACGGCATGCTGGCTTCGCTTGACCCGCACTCCTCCTACATGAATGCCGAGCAGGCGCAGGATATGCGCGTCCAGACCAAGGGCGAGTTCGGCGGCCTCGGCATCGAAGTCACCATGGAGAACGATCTGGTCAAGGTGATCACGCCGATCGACGACACGCCGGCCGCCAAGGCAGGCGTGCTGGCCGGCGACTACATCGCCAAGATCGACGGCGAAGAGGTTCGCGGCCTGACCCTCAACGATGCGGTCGACAAGATGCGCGGCCTGGTCAACACGCCGATCAAGCTGACCATCCTGCGCCAGGGCGCCGACAAGCCGATCGAACTGACGGTCGTGCGCGACATCATCAAGGTCAAGGCGGTCAAGTTCCGGGTCGAGAACGACATCGGCTACATGAAGATCACCTCCTTCACCGAAAAGACCTACGACGACCTCGAGAACGCCATCGACACCATCAAGAAGCAGATTCCCGACGACAAGCTGAAGGGCTACGTTCTGGATCTCCGCCTCAATCCGGGTGGCCTGCTCGACCAGGCGGTGAGCGTGTCCGATGCCTTCCTCAACCGCGGCGAGATCGTCTCGACGCGCGGCCGCGACCCCAAGGACGTCACCCGCTTCGACGCCAAGCCCAAGCAGGTCGACGACATCAACGGCAAGCCGATGATCGTCCTGGTCAATGGCGGTTCGGCCAGTGCCTCGGAAATCGTCGCCGGCGCGCTGCAGGACCTGCGCCGCGTCACGGTGGTCGGCACGCAGTCCTTCGGCAAGGGTTCGGTGCAGACCATCATTCCGCTCGGCGAGAATGGTGCGCTCAGGCTGACGACGGCGCTCTATTACACGCCGTCCGGCAAGTCGATCCAGGGCAAGGGCATCACGCCCGACATCAAGGTCGAACAGCCACTGCCGCCGGAACTGCAGGGCAGGGATCTGACGCGTGGCGAATCCGATCTCAAGGGCCATATCAAGGGCGCCGACGAGAGCACGACGGGTTCGGGCTCGGCCGCCTATGTGCCGCCGGATCCGAAAGACGATCTGCAGCTCATCTATGCCGAGCAGCTGCTGCGTGGCCAGAAGACCGATCCGTCCTTCCCGCCCAATCCGCAAAAGGCGGTTCTCAACCAGTAGGGATCTGGAGCGGCGCACGCGCCGCTCCATCTTTCTGTTTGAGCATGATGGAAGCAATGCGATGCTGCCGGGACCGAAAGGTTCCGGCAGTTTGATTCGGGGGCGAGGCAAAGCTCCCAAGGCATGGCGCGGGGGTGCGCCGGGATTGATGAATTCGCGCATGCCGTTTCGAAGTGGCTTCGCCTTCGGAGCCATGCGCCCGGGGATTACGCTTGACTGATATCGGCAAGGACATCGAACGCCCGCTCGGACAGGCAGTCCGGCCGCCGCGCGCCGCCGGCAAGCTCAGCGGCGGTGCGATCATGGCGACAGTGGCCGTGCTGGTGGTGGCAGGCATCTCCGGCGCGATCGCGCTCAGGGAAAAGCCGTTTCGTAAGCCGCAACAGGTTGCCGTTTCAACGCCGAAAGTGACCGCGGCGGCCGAACCTGCCGCCGCGCCGCCTGCATTGGCCCCGGCGGCACCGAAGCCGGAGGCGCCGGTCAAATCAGGTGGGCCGCAGATCATCCATGTGCAGACGGAGGAGGGCGATGGGCCGCCCAAGGCAGCGATCGTCATTCGCGACCCGTCGACCGTCGGCCAGAACCTGAAGGTCGCGCATATTCCAGACAAGGCGCTGATCGAGGCCAGCGAGACCGGGCCGTTGCCGGTGCGCGCCGCCGATGGCAGGCGGCCGTTCGACGTCTATGCGCGGCCCTGGTCGGGCGGGCGCGGCGCACGGGTGGCGATCGTCATCGGTGGACTTTCGGTTTCGCAGACCGGCACCCAGGCGGCCATCGCCAAGCTGCCGGCGGAAGTGACGCTGGCCTTCGCGCCGCAAGGCAACAGCATCGGCCGCTGGATGCAGGCAGCCAGGCAGAGCGGCCACGAGATCGTCATGCAGGTGCCGCTCGAACCGTTCGATTATCCCAAGGTCAATCCGGGACGCAACACGCTGACGGTGGCGGCGAGCGCGGACGAGAACCTGAAGAGCCTGCACTGGGCGCTGTCGCGGACGACCAACTATACCGGCGTCATGAACTATATGGG
>NZ_RZRR01000645.1:0-3318 GCF_003998555.1 Mesorhizobium sp. M7A.F.Ca.CA.002.09.1.1
GGCATGGTCGGCATATCGCAGCGCCACTGCGGAGTTCTGCTCGGCGACCAGGATGGATAGGCCAGTCTCGCGGTTGAGTTTTTTCAAGCTCTGGAAGATGTCCTGGACGATGATTGGCGCGAGCCCCATCGACGGTTCGTCCAGGACGAGCAGCCGCGGCCGCGACATCAGCGCCCTGCCGATGGCGGTCATCTGCTGTTCGCCGCCGGAGGTCAGGCCGGACAATGTCCGGCGTTTTTCCCGAAGCCTCGGGAAATAGCCGTAGATCCGTTCGAGATCCCCGTTGATCTCGGCGCGGCTGCCGCTGCGGCCGATGCCGCCGGCGATCAGATTCTCCTCGACGGTGAGGCTTTTGAAGCAGTGGCGGCCTTCCAGCACCTGAACCAGCCCGGCGCGCACCAGATCACCCGGTTTGCGGCGCGAGACATCCGAGCCGTCATAGCGGATGGTGCCGGCATTGACCTGGCCGCGTTCGGCCGGCAGCAGGTTGGAGACGGCCTTCAGCGTCGTGGTCTTGCCAGCGCCATTGGCACCGAGCAATGCCAGTATCTGGCCGCGCCTGAGCTCGAAACTGACGCCATGCAGCGCCGTGATGGCGTGGTTGTAGGTGGCATGGACCGTGTCCACAGCAAGAATGACGTCATCGTTCGGCATAGGCTGTTCTTTCGCGGTTCGAAAACCGAACAGGTCGGGCGCCACGGAAACTTGGTCCGCGACGCCCGGCACTGACTGATCAGTTGGTGGTCACAGCATTGGCATCGTCGGCGGTGCGCAGCTTGATGCCCTTCTCGGCGGCGTAGGCCTCGGCGGACTTCTCGATGATTGGCCGCAGCAGCGCCCAGTCCGGCGCGATCCAGTCGGAGACGACGTTCCACTTCTTGCCGTCCCACTGCTGGAAGGTCACGTAGCCTTCGCCTTCATGGTTGTCCCAGCTGACATTGATCGAGTGGAACAGGTCCTTGGCGCCGAGCGCCTCGACCTTGGCCGGATCAAGCTTGAGATGCTCGAAGCCCCAGCGGACCTCGTCGCCGGTCAGCGTGCGGTGGCCGAACTTCTCCTGCGCGATCCGGATCGCCTCGACATTGAGGATGCCGTTGACGATGCCGAGATTGTGGTAGACCGAGCCGATGCGCGCCTTGTCTTCAAGGTTACCCTTGCCGGCGCCGTAGACCGTCTTCACGATCTCCTGAACCACCGGGTAGGAGTTGCCGGAAGCCTGCGTGGTGATGGCGGTGTAACCCTTGGCGGCGTCGCCGGCAGGGATGACATCCTCTTCAGAATTCGACCAGACATTGCCGACGATGTGATCGACGGGATAGCCGACCTTGACCGCCGTCTTCAGCGCCACCGGGTTCATCACACCCCAGCCGCGCAGGACGACGAAATCCGGCTTGGCGCGGCGGATGGTCAGCCACTGCGACTGCTGCTCGTTGCCGGGATGCGGCACCTCGATCTGCTGCACGGTGAAGCCGTATTTCTGCGCCAGCAGCTCATAGATCGGGATGGTCTCCTTGCCGTAGGGCGAGCCGTGATAGAGCACGACGATCTTCTTTCCCTTCAGCTTGTCGATGCCGCCTTCCTTGGAGGCGATGTAGTTCACGATGCCTGATGTCTCGCTGTAGGGATTGAGCAGCAGCGGGAAGACGTAGGGGAAGACACGCCCGTCGGTGGAATCGGTGCGGCCGTGGTTGACGGTGATCAGCGGCACCTTGTCGGCGGTGATGCGGTCAATCATGGCATAGGCGATGCCGACCGAGAGCGGGTTCCAGGCGGCGGCGCCGGCATGGCTCTTCTGCCGCTCGTAGCATTCGACGCCGCGCTCGACCTCGTACTGGGTCTCGCATTCGTCCCAGGTCAGCTTGACGCCGTTGACGCCGCCGTCGCGGATGTTGATGAGGTTGAGATAGTCGATGAAGCCGCCGAAGAAGCCGGTGCCGCCGGCCGCGTAAGGCCCGACGCGATAGCTCTGCAGCGGAAAATATTGTTCGTCGGCGTGCGCGGCGGGCAAGGCCACCGACACGATCATCGCCGCGGACAACGCCGCCGCCTTGATTGTGCTGAGGAAAGTCATGGTCGAGGTACTCCCGGTATGGGCCGTCTTGTTCGGCCCCTTGTTCATTTTCCGATGGGATTCATTTTCAATGCATCAGCTCAAGTCGACTGCCAGGCGAACAGGAGCCGTCTTCGGACCCTGTCCCACAGCGCCACCAGCCCGTCGGGCTCAAGGATCAGAAACAGGATGATGAGCGCGCCCAGAACGATGCGCTGGCTCATGTCGAGCACGCCCGAATCGAAGAGATCGCCGAGCAGGAAGCCGCCGAGGCGCGACAGAGCGAGCGGGAAAACCACGATGAGGGCGGCGCCGAAAAACGCGCCGCGGATCGAAGCCAGCCCGCCGATGATGATGATGAACAGGATTTGGAACGACCGATCGAGATCGAAGCCGTCCGGCTCGACGGTCCTCAGATAGGCGAAGGCCCAGATGACGCCTGCGACGCCGATGATGAAGGACGAGATGGCGAAGGCCAGCAGCTTGGTCTTCAGCACCGGGATGCCGATGATGCGGGCGGCGGTTTCATTGTCGCGGATGGCGATGAAGTTGCGACCGGTCTGCGACGAGACCAGCCTATAGGCAAGGAAGGTCAGGACGGTGACGATTGTCAGCGCGAAGAGATAGCGACCGATGGCGCCGTCGAGCGCGAAACCTGAGATCGACAGTCTCGGCGCGTCGATGACGCCTGACGCCGAGTTGTTGGAGAACCAGCTGAACTTGGTCAGCGCCCATTGCACGAAGAACTGCGCGGCGAGCGTCGATACTGCGAGATAAAAACCCCTCAGCCGCAGGCTGGGCAGGCCAAAGACGATGCCGATCGCGGCGGCGACGATGCCGGCCAGGAAGATGCTGCCGATCGGCGGCAGGCCCTCGACGCGCAGGTTGAAATTATAGGCGGCGAAGGCGCCCGCCGCCATGAAGGCGGCACTGCCCAGCGAGACCTGGCCGGCATAGCCGGTGAGAATGTTCAAGCCCACGCCGGCGAGGCTGAGCGCCAGGAACGGCAGCAGGATGGCCTCGAACAGATAACTTGAGCCGATCAGCGGCACGACACCATAGGCGAAGGCGAGCAGCAGGACCGGTACGACCCATTTCGGCAGCACCGGCGCGGCGACGAAATCGCTTGTTATCGCGGTCATCGTTCAGATCCTCTCAACGAGCTTCTGGCCGAACAGGCCGGAAGGGCGGATCAGCAGGAAGACGAGCGCGACGACATAGGCAAACCAGCTCTCGATGCCGCCGCCGAAATAATCGCCGATATAGAC
>NZ_RZRR01000646.1:0-3298 GCF_003998555.1 Mesorhizobium sp. M7A.F.Ca.CA.002.09.1.1
GTGGAGGAGGAGATCGCCAAGGGTCGAACGAGCCTCGAAGAGCGCAAAGGCGCCACCGAGGGTGAACTGCGCCGATCCCGCCGCGATATCCTAATCGGCATGACGTTCTCCAATCTGATCATGTATTTTATCATCCTTTCGACCGGGTCGACGCTCTACAAGGCCGGACACACGCAGATCGAGACAGCGGCACAGGCGGCCGAAGCGCTGCGGCCGCTTGCCGGCGACGCTGCCGGCATTCTCTTTGCGGCCGGTGTAATTGGCGTCGGCTTCCTGGCCGTGCCGATCATGACCGCTGGCGCTGCTTTCGATTTCGCCCAGGCGATGGGATGGAAGAATAGCCTGCATGCCAAACCCCGGCAGGCTCCCAAATTCTACATCGCGATCGGGGTCATAACGCTGGTGGCGGTGGGTCTCAATTTCTTCGGCTTCAACCCGATGAAAGCTCTCGTCTGGTCCGGCATCGTGCAAGGATTTTCAACGCCGCCGCTGCTGCTTCTCATCCTCATCATGACCAACAATCGCAAGATCATGGGCGACAAGGTCAACAGCACAAGCACGAACATCCTGGGCGGCGTGACGACCTTGGCGATTTTTGCGGCGTCGGCGGGATTGGTGGCAAGCTGGTTCCTGTAGCTCGCATGGCATGACAGATGTTCAGGCACGGTGGAACATCGGCGGTCAAATCCCGTTGAGACGCTTGTGGGAGAAAGGAGGTTGTCCATGTCAAAGTTGCAGGCCGCAACTCCGGACCGTTTAAGGCAACTCAGGCTTGAAGCTTCAGCACATTTCGCTCCGTTGATGCTGAACGAAGCCCTGTTGCGCCTTTCCCATGCCTGCGGAGGCGACAGCCTCGACCGCTTCGAGAAAGCCATGGTTGATCAAATCGAGGCTGCCAAGGACGATCGGGCCGATTTCGAAACGATCAAGGAACTCGCGATCGAGCAGCTTTACGCCCTGGTCCGGAACGCCAACGATTCGCCGAAAAAGAAACAGTCGCTGGAGAAGATCGACACGCGCAGAACGCCCGGCCGGTCCGAAGAACCACGCACGCTCGAGGACCAACTGCAGGCGGGGTTGGAGGATTCCTTTCCCGCGAGCGATCCGCCTTCGGTGGTGTCCACGACCATTTCAGGCGGAGCAAAGAAGCTGGTTGGGACCGACGAGGTTCTGGAGAAGCAGCGGCGACAAGCGTCCAGCAAGGAAGATCGCTCGTAGACCGCGGTGCCGGCTGGGTTGGCGGCAAACCAAAGAGTGCGGACGCGCCAACGGAAACAGCTGACGCCATCGCATCAAAGTTTGACAGCCGCCTCCCGCGCCCAGAGCCGCAGTTTGCGGCATGACTGCACAAACGCAGCTACCGAAGCTGCCGAATCCAGCCGCCTCAGCCCCTCATCGGCATCGGGAGCGACGCCTGCTTTGATCAGGAGCGGCTCGGCCCCGGAGGTGAAGCCGATGAACTTGCAATGCGCAAACGCATCAGACACGAAATCCTTCGCAGCGGCCTCCGTGACCAGTAGCTCGGCGCCCGCCTCGGAGAGGAGCAGCACCACCGCGTCGAACAAAACGGATGGACCGCCGTCGATCATGTGCCTTGCCTCGATGTGGGTGCCGTCGGCGGCTTCGACGCCGCCCACCTTGGGCGCAACCACCTCCATCACCGCGCCTTCCGCTTCGATGGCGGAACGAAGTTCCTCGAACAGCGCGACATCGGCTCCATCGCTGAGCATGACACCGACTTTGCGGCCTTCGAAACTGTCGGGCCCGTTTTGGATGATGCTGAGCGCCGGCGACGGCGGCAAGTCATCGCGCGGTGGAACGGCGGCTTCGGCAGGTTCGGGCATGTCACGGATGCCGAGCTTGTCGGCGACCGTGGTCGCCAGCGTTTCATCGATGTTCAACAAATGCGAAACCATGCGTTCGCGGATCGCCGGTGCCTGGACCTTGCTCAGTTCAAACGTCAGCGCCATCGCGATGTGACGCTGCTCCGGTGGTGTCTGGCTGTTGAAGAATTGCCGGGCCTGGCTGTAGTGATCGGCGAAGCTCTCCGCGCGCAGACGTACTTTCTGCCCTTGTTCGGCATCGGAGAAAGAACGGAAGCCACGCTGCGGATCCTCGCGCGGTCCCAGTCCCCATGAGTTAGGTTCATAGTTGGCGCGACCGGCCGGATTGCGCATGGCCATGTGCCCGTCCTGTTGAAAATGGGCGAACGGGCACTTCGGCGCATTGACCGGCAGATGGGTAAAGTTCGGACTGCCCAGCCGCTTCAATTGGGTATCGAGATAGGAGAAGTTGCGGCCCTGCAGAAGCGGATCGTTGGAGAAATCGATTCCGGGCGGCACATTCTGCGTCATGAATGCAACCTGCTCGGTCTCGGCGAAGAAATTATCCGGCATCCGGTCGAGCACCAGCCGACCGACCGGAATTGGTTCGAGAACCTCTTCGGGAATGATCTTCGTTGCGTCCAGGATATCGAAGTCAAAACTGTCGGCAAACGCCTGATCGAACAGTTGCACCGTCAACTCCCATTCCGGGAAATTGCCGGCCTGTATGGCCTCCCACAGATCGCGGCGATGGAAGTCGGGATCGGCGCCGTTGATCTTGACCGCCTCGTTCCAGACCACCGATTGCATGCCGAGCTTGGGTTTCCAGATGAACTTGACGAAGGTGGATTCGTCCTTGGCGTTGACGAGGCGGAACGTATGCACACCGAAGCCTTGCATGAAGCGGAAGGAACGCGGGATGGCGCGATCCGACATGATCCACATCACCATGTGCATCGATTCCGGCATCAGGCTGATGAAGTCCCAGAAATTGTCGTGCGCCGTCTGTGCCTGCGGAAAAGCACGGTCGGGCTCCTGTTTGGCGGCGTGGATCAGATCGGGAAACTTGATGGCGTCCTGGATGAAGAAGACCGGAATGTTGTTGCCGACCAAATCCCAATTGCCTTCCTTGGTGTAGAGCTTGACCGCAAAGCCGCGCACGTCGCGGGCGAGATCGAACGAGCCCTTGTTGCCGGCAACCGTCGAGAAACGAACGAATGCCGGCGTCTTTTCACCAGCTCGCTGGAAAATGTCGGCACGTGTGTATTTGGCCAGTGAGTCGTAGGTCTCGAAATAACCATGCGCGCCATAGCCGCGGGCATGGACGACCCGTTCCGGGATGCGTTCGTGGTCGAAGTGGAAAATCTTCTCGCGAAAGTGAAAGTCTTCGATCAGCGATGGTCCGCGTTCACCGATCCGCAATGTGTTTTGGTCGTCGGAGACAGGCGTTCCGAGCGCCGTGGTAAGGACAGGCG
>NZ_RZRR01000647.1:0-3295 GCF_003998555.1 Mesorhizobium sp. M7A.F.Ca.CA.002.09.1.1
CCTCTATGATACTGAAAATACTAGTCTTTTCGCGCTTTTTGTTACACAGTTTGTTACACAGCTACAACTACGATTTATAACCGCTCTAAGCTCGCAGCTTTTGGGCTCGCCTGCCCAATCCATCCGATCTGTCGAAACCGATGGCTTGTAGGACACTCCCGCGTGTGTACGTTGGGGCTTGGGTCAGAAGGTGACCCACAGCAAAGACGGGAGCGCCGCAGCGCAAAAGATCTCATCGGTCAAGGAACAGATAGTGAAGTAGCCTGTGACAATCGGCGCCAGCATCACCTCCAAAGCCGACCAGGAAAAACCCGCAAAAAACGTCGCCCTCAGATACCCCGTCGGCAATGAATATGGGACCGAAGTTGCGCGGCAGATCGGGCGTTAGATGCCTTCATGACATCTGAACCTGAGCAGGCTCCTACGCCGCGAGCCGGCACATTTCCGAACGGAGTTTCGTCCGGCTGCGCAAAAAGGTGCCCTGTCGAGACTTACTTGTTGGCCAAATGGCTTAGCAGGGACGAACTCGTGAAGAGATTGATAATGCAACACTATCAGTCGTTGTGCTGATCCGACAGGCTGTGCGTTTTGGCACGAAAATCATGGCGAAAAGCGCACCGGCACTTTACTCTCCAAATTATGATTCGCCTCGATCCCGCGACCGCCAGCTCCTCTGCGCCGCCCTCCGTTCCCGCGTGGGCGATCACAAGCGCCGGCGCGCCGAGTGACGGCGACGCCGCCTTCCGGGCCGGCGCCGCCCTGGGTGCCCTCGACACGCTCGCCCGCGCGCAGGCAGCCTGGGCCGGCGCTTGGCGGCAGCGGCTGGCGGTTCGCTGCGCCGCCTCCAGCATGCGGCTCGCCGGCCGCGCCGAGGATGCGGCCGCCTTGCGCGATGCCTGGCATTTGCGTCCCCTACGTGCTGACCCCGGTCCCGCAGGCGCCGTCTTTGGCGCCTGGCGGCAGTTGGCCAGGCAGCCGCCCGCCGCTACGCCCGGCCGGCTCGGGAAGATACTCGACCAGCTTGGCCTCCATTGGGACGGCGCCGCGCTCGCCGACCTTTGCACGCAGATCGAAAAACTCGGGGTATCCCAGCGGTCGGCGCCATTCGACGCCGCGGCGATCGCCGCTGAGGTCGTCGCCATGCGTCCCGATGCCGAAGTCTTTGGCTGGTGGCTCGCCGACCTGGTACTGGCGCAACGCCTGGGCTGGCCGCAGCCCCTGCCGCTCCTAATGGCGCAGGGTTTTGGACCATCTTTCCGCACCGAGGCCGGCGGTGGCCGGCGCATCCGGCCCGGGGACAAGAATTTTGAGCGGGCGGTTTGCATCGCGCTCGTCGCGGCCGCCGCGGACGCTTGTCGGTTGGCCGCCGAGCTGTCGCGCCGGGCCGAAAAACTCCTGGCGGTGGCGCCGAAACTGCGCGCCAAAGGCGCCGGCGACGTAATCTTTCTGCTGCTCAGTGAAGACGCCGTGTCCGGATCGCTGACGACGGACAATCTGTCGCGCTTTGCATCGCGACGGCTGTTCGAACGGCTGCAGCAACTGGAGGTCGTGCGCGAGCTCTCCGGCCGCCCCACATTCCGGCTGTTCGGGCTGTAGCGATGAGCGAAGCGTCCGCCCGCCGCAAGCCAAACGATCAGCCGGCGCTGCTCGACACCGAACTGGAACATCTGCCGCCGGAGCTGCGCTGGTGCGAATGGATGGCCCGCGTCGAAGCGGTGATCTTTGCGGCAAATGAACCGGTGACACGTAGTGTCCTCGCGCGGGTGGTGGGAAAAAACTGCAATATCGAGCTGATCATCGACGACATTCGCGCCGAACTCGCCGGCCGCCCTTACGAGCTGGTCGCGGTCGCCGGCGGCTGGCAGCACCGGACCAAAAAGGTTTTTGGCGACGCCATTCACGCAGCCTTCGGCACGGCAGCGGGCGAGGGAGCAAAAGAACTGTCGCAGGCGGAGGCGCTTGTCTTGATGTGCATTGCCTATTTCCAGCCGATCACCCGTGGCGAGCTGTCGAGCTTTTTCGGCAAGGAGGTGTCACGTGACCTGATCGGCGTGCTGCGCGCTGAGCAGCTGGTCGCCTCGGGGCCGCGCAGCCCGCAGCCGGGCGCGCCCTACACCTATGTGACGACCAAAACTTTTCTGTCGCAGTTCGGGCTCGACACGCTGCGCCAGCTGCCGGATTTCGAGGCGCTCGAGGACGCCGGGCTGCTGTCGAAGGAGAAGCTGCTGGATCATCCCAGGGTTTGCAGATATCGACGATGATGGCGCCAGCGCCGCGCTCGACGAATAGATGATCCCATCACGGCGGGACACACGCGATCTCGCCGCTCGTCACATAGAAGATTGCGCCACGCACGCCGTCTGGTCTCGCCGGCTGGGTCCTTCGCGTGACGGAAGGGAGGTGGCGGCACGCGTCCGCTTGTCGATGAAGGATAAGCGAACAGGCAATTGATCGAGCCTGGTCGCACATGTCGATCACCATTGAGAGCTCTCGAAGGGAGAAAGTTCAATTGAACCACGTCTACCTTGAGCTTCTCGCGACGATTGAGGCGTTAAGATCCAGCCCATCGGGGCGACCATTCAGACGCTGATGGACAAGGTTCGCGACCTTTCACAGACGATCAAAGCCCTGAAAGACGATCTCCACCAGACAGCCGGCTATGGCCTGCTAAGAACCTAGCCAGCCGGCGAGTGCCCATCCCGGCCATTGTCAGCGAGGCGGCCATCCCAACAAGATCGCCTTGCCGCCACCGCCAATGGCGGATGCTGACAGCAGCGCCATAAGAACGCCAACGTAGATGGGGAAGATCATCCTCGGGCTATTCGTCCTTCCAAATGACAGTCTTCCCCCGAAAATCCCAATGAAATTTGAGGTTGGCTTTCAGTACCTCGGTGGGGATCCTCGGCTCGATCGCTGTGTGGAGAGCGTTATACGTTTCTCGGCAGAAGCTCGGCGGCGGGACATTCAGCTTGTACCCCGACGGGTACCTAAAATCTTGCTGAGAATTCATCAGGTCAAGGTTGTTGGCAATCATCTTCACGTTCCCAATCGGCGGCATTCCTAGGGCCACTGCGGCTTCGTAAATGTCCTCGATCTTGTGACCGAAGCCGAGCCGGAGACCGCGTTTCGACACGCCCTTTGAAGCTAGATACGCTTTCAAGAGGAGTTCTAGGTGTGAGCTTTCGAGAGGTTGTCCATTCGGACCGGACCGAGGAGACTGGAGTTACCACGCTTCAGCATCCATCGGAGGGTCCGAATGAACATCCACAAGAATGCCCGTCTCACACCGCTGCGT
>NZ_RZRR01000648.1:0-3293 GCF_003998555.1 Mesorhizobium sp. M7A.F.Ca.CA.002.09.1.1
GGTTGATACCGCGCAAAAGGGGAAGGGCCGGCTGCTCGATCATCTGCCGCCGGAGCGTATTCCGGGATTCGTCGATCGAACGAAATCGCTCGGTCTGATGGTCGGCCTGAGTGGATCGCTGGAAGCTCCGGATATTCCGCGCCTATTGCCTTTCGCTCCCGATTTTCTCGGCTTTCGGGGGGCGCTGTGTGGCCATTCCGGTCGCACGAGTTCGATCAGCGCCGAGGCGGTCTCGCAGATTCGCGAGTTGATCCCAGCGGAATCCGGGACCGGCGATCAATCGAGTATCGACTATCGCCTGTTGGCAGCGAGAGGCTATTCGCCGGACACCGACCCGACACTGGGCACGGACAGGATTTTTGTGCGGGATTTTGTTCTGCCGGTCCAGATCGGTGCCTACAGCTTCGAGCATGGCCATACTCAAAAAGTGCGCTTTGATGTGATCGCCGATGTGCTGCAAATCACCGACCATCCCGAGGACATGCGCCATGTGTTCTCCTACGACATCATCATGGACGGCATTCGCACCATCGTCGCGCGGGGCCATATCCAGCTCAGCGAGGCTTTGGCCGAGCAGGTGGCAGCGCACGTGCTGGAGAACCAGCGTGTCGTGCGCGTCACGGTTAGGGTGGAAAAGCTCGAGCTCGGCCCTGGCGGCGTCGGCGTTGAGATCGAACGCAAGCGCCAATCGGCGGGACGCGGTGCTGCCTCCGGCATTGCTGGCCGAAAAGACCGAAGCGTTGTTTTCCGGCCGCGCCAGGAGCGCCCCGAAATGCTTCGACGGGCCATCGTCAAGCTTGGCGGCAGCACGGCCCATGCGGCGGAGATGAAGAGCTGGATCGCAGCGCTGGCGGGTTCCAGGCTGCCGATCGTCATCGTGCCCGGCGGCGGGCTCTTTGCCGACCATGTGCGCGAGACGCAGACCAGCATGGAGTTTTCCGACACCGCCGCTCATGCCATGGCGATCCTGGCCATGGAGCAGTTCGGCCATGTCATCCTCGACCGGGACGAAAGGCTGGCGCCGGCACGGTCGCTGGACGAGATCGGGCGAGTGTTGGAGGCGGGGAAGGGTCCGGTGTGGCTGCCGTCGTCACTGGCACTGCCGGCGCTGGATGTTCCGGCCTCCTGGGACATTACCTCCGATTCTCTGGCCGCCTGGCTTGCCGGCAAGCTTGGCGCAAACGCGCTGTTGCTTGTCAAGCAGACCGGTGCATTCTTCGACAGCGATACCGCTGACAGCCTGAGGGCCCGAGGCATTGTCGACCCAGGCTTTGCCGCCATGCTGCCCGACGGCATCGATTTCCATCTCGCCGGTCCGAAGGATGCTGCCGGGGCCAGCGCGATGCTCGCGTCGGGCAAGCTGCCCGGCATCCGGATAGTGGCTTCAACAGGGTCGTCGGCAAAGAAGGCGGGATAGCCGATGGTGAAGCTGCATGTGCCGCGCTGGGCGTGGGTTTTGACGGGTTCCGGGCATTTTTTTACGGAGAGCTTCGCACTTGTTCGCCAGCTCGAACATTGCGATGTCTTCGTGTCTAAGGCCGCCAACGAAGTGCTGCGCATGTACAAGCTTAAACTTGATTTCCCGGAGACGACGCGCGTGCTGCACGACAAGACCGCAAGCGCGATCCCGGTCGGCGAATTCTACCACGGTGTCTATCACACGGTCGTGGTGGCGCCGGCCACGTCCAACACGGTCGCCAAATGCGTGCATGGCATTTCCGACACGCTCGCCACCAATGTCTTTGCCCAAGCGGGAAAGTGCCGTGTGCCAGCCATCGTCTTTGCTTGCGACACTGCGCCGGAACTCGAAACCCAGGCACCGCACGGACTGGTCAAGGTCTATCCGCGCAGGATCGACCTGGAAAATACCAAACAGTTGAAGAGTTTCGAGCGGACCCTGGTGGTCGAGTCGCTCGCTGATCTCGAAGCCTCGCTCACACGGCGCCAGGCCGAACTCGCAAGCGATGGCTGAGCGGCTGGTTTTTCTTACCGGCCATCTGGCCAAGGCGCGGCTGGAACGGCTGCTGACCGGGCTGGGCAGAACCGAATTCGTGTGGGAAATCGTCGACGTCGGCGTCAAGGTCGCCGCGCTGATGAGCGAGGACATCGTGAAGCGTCGGCTCACTCTGACAGGAGACGTCGACCGCGTCATCCTGCCCGGACGCTATCGGGGAAACATCGAACACCTGTCGGAGCATTTCGGCGTGCCCTTTGTGCGCGGCCCCGACGAGATCGCCGACCTTCCGGCCTTCCTTGGCCGGGCGGGCAAACCGCCGGATCTGACGCGTCACGATATGCGCATCTTCGCCGAGATCGTCGATGCGCCGATGCTGTCGGTCGAGGCCCTGATGGCGAGGGCCTCGATGCTGGCTGCGGCCGGCGCGGATGTCATCGATCTGGGCTGCCTGCCGGAGACGCCGTTTCCGTTGCTGGCTGAGGCAGTGCGGGCACTCAAGGCACAGGGGTTTGTGGTCAGCGTCGATTCGGCCAGCGCAGACGAACTGTCGATCGGTGCGCACGCCGGCGCGGACTATCTTCTCAGCCTCGATGAGAACACGCTGCCGTTGATCTTCGACCATCGGGCTACGGCAGTGTTGATACCCTCCATCCCCGGCGATCTGGATTCGCTCGGCCGGGCGATTACCGCGGCACAAAAGGCCGGCGTCGCCTTCATTGCCGATCCCGTGCTCGACCCGATCCATTTCGGCTTCGCCGTTTCACTCGGGCGCTTCATCGAGGCGCGGCGCCGTTGGCCGGACATCGAATTGCTGATGGGCACCGGCAATCTCACCGAATTGACCGACGCCGACAGTTCCGGCGTTACAGCCGTGCTAGCGGGGCTCTGCTCGGAACTCCGGATCCGGAACGTGCTGACGGTGCATGTCAGCCCACACACGGTGCGGACGATCGAGGAGCACGATATCGCCCGCCGCGTCATGTTGGCTGCTTGCACGGACGGCGCGTTGCCGCGCGGCTATCACCCAGGCCTGTTGCAGGTCCACGATCGCAAGCCTTTCACAGCCTCAACCGACGATATCGAGGCATTGGCGGCCCAGGTGCGCGATGCCAACTTCCGGATCGCGGTAGCGGAGGACGGCATCCATGTTTTCAATAGCAAAGGGCATGCGGTTGCCACGGATGCGTTCGAACTTTTTGCCTGGCTGGACGTCAACGCCGACGGCGCACACGCTTTTTACCTCGGCGCGGAACTGATGAAGGCGGAGATCGCGTGGCGGCTCGGCAAGCGTTATGTGCAGGACGAGCCGCCACGCGATCTCCGCCTTCATCAGTTC
>NZ_RZRR01000649.1:0-3287 GCF_003998555.1 Mesorhizobium sp. M7A.F.Ca.CA.002.09.1.1
CAACGAGGCCGGCGGCTACGGGGTGACGCCGCAGGTGATGCGCTCCAAGGCTCCGCCGACCGCCATCATCTTCAACAATGACGCGATGGCGCTGGGCGGCTGCAAGGCGCTGGCAGAGATGGGTATCAGGCCGGGTCACGACATGGCAGTGACCGTCATCGTCGACACGCCGCTCTGCCGCTATTTCTCGCCAGCCCTGACCGCCTTCCGCCCGGCGCTGGAGCCGATGGGACAACGGCTCGCGGAAATGCTGCTGGCGTCGCTTCCCGCCTTCGCCGGCCCGGAGGGTCCGCGGATCATCCGCGAGGTCTGGCCGCTGGAACTGGTCGCGCGCGACAGCGATTAATCGCAGCAGCAGGACCTGGCGAATTTGTCAAACGCTGAGCCAGGGTGTGTTGAGATTCAGGTCAGGCCGAGCCGAAAATGATGGCTTTTGAGAACCGGAGCGGAGCGGACATTCGGGTCCGTGAGCACCGGAAGCGCAGAAAGCCGTCGTTTGCAGGCCGGCCTCACCTGAATATCGACATACCCTAGTCCACCTTCTTCTCGCCCCGCTCCCCGGCCTTGACGATGTCGCCCGTGGTGAACAGGATTTCCTTCAGTTCCGCGCGCCAGTCCTTCTTCTGGCGCAGCAGGAATTCGAGATCCATGCCGAAATGCTTGAACTCCTCGCCCTGCGCGTTCTTCATGATGGCGCGCGCCTGCGGGTCCTTCTCCACCGACATGCGCTGTTCGTACCAGCTGATCGCTTCCGCCTCCTCGATCAGCGAGGTGATCATGCGGGCAAAGGTCCGCACCTCCTGCGACAGTTCTTCAGGCGGTTCGTGATACTGGTCGAAACCCATGTCGTCCTCCCCTCAAACAGCACACCGGTGCGCAGTGCACCGGCCGCAGCCTTGAATGCGCGGGAGGCGCTATAGGTTCCGGATCACGCCACAACCAGGGCGATCAGCGGGAGCCAGCCTCAAGACACCGGCGCTGCTCCGCCCTCTGCCGTGCGCCGCGCGATGAACTCGTCCAGCACGCCTGATGTGGCGACGGCCGAGGTCGGCGGCGCGAAATCGGCAAGCACCCGCCTCCAGACGCCGGTGGCGCGCTCGCTCGCCGTCTTCGAGCCGCTTTGCGTCCAGTTGCCGAAATTCGACCAGTCGGCCACCAGCGGTTCATAGAAGGCGGTGCGATAGCGCGCCATGGTGTGGCCGGCCGAGAAGAAATGCCCGCCCGGCTGCACCTCGGCGATAGCTTCGAAACCAATCGTGTCGGTGTCGCCGGGCGTCGCAGCACAAAGTTCAGCCACCGTCTGCAGCGCCTCGATGTCGGTGATCAGTTTCTCGAAGGAGACACTGAGGCCGCCCTCCAGCCAGCCGGCAGCATGGATGCACATCGTCGCCCCGGCCAGCACCGAGCCCCACAGCGCGAACTGCGTCTCGTGCGCGGCCTGTGCGTCGGAGATGTTGGCCGCACTGCCGCCGCCGGACCGCCAAGGCAGCCCGGTGAAGCGCGCCAGTTGGCCGGCGCCCAGCGTCGCCTTGACGTGCTCGGGCGTGCCGAAGGCGGGCGCGCCGGATTTCATGTCGACATTGGAGGAGAACGAGCCGTAGACGACCGGCGCACCCGGCCTCACGATCTGCGCCAGCGTCAGCCCGGCCAGCGCTTCGGCATGCTGCAGCGTCAGCGCGCCGGCGACCGTTATCGGCGCCATGGCGCCCGCCAGGCAGAACGGCGTGATGACGGAGACCTGCCCCGCGCGAGCGAAATCGATGATGCCTTGCGCCATCGGAATGTCGAGCTGACGCGGCGAGTTGGTGTTGATGACGGTGTAGCAATGCGCGCTTGCCAGAAACTCCTCTTCCGACAAGCCGCGCGCCAGCCGCAGCATCTCGAACCCGTCCTCGACTTGCGGCGTTCCGCGCGCGAAGACGAACGGGAGCTTGTCCGACAGCGTCAACTGCGCGCGGTTGACGGCATAGTGCCGAAAGCGGTTGTCGACATCCTGCGGTTCGATGCAGGGCCCCAGCATATGCAGCACATCGAAATGCTGCACCAGCCGCATCAGATCCTCGAAATCCGCCAGTGTTCCCGGCCGCCGGCCGCGCTCGAGATCGGTGACGTTCGGCGCCCCGCACCCGGCCAGGAAGGTCATCGAGCCGAGCTCCAGCGTCAGATCGCGGGCGCGCGAACCGGCGTAAGCGTGGATCGACTTCGGCGCCGAGGCGAGTGCCGCCGTCACCATGTCACGGCCGATGCGCACCATGTCGGTGTCTGGATCGACCAGGGCGCCGGCATTGGCAAAATGCTCACGCGCTTGCGGCAGCAGCACCTTGATGCCGAGCTCTTCCAGCACCCGCAGCGCCGTGTCGTGGATCGAAGCCGCCTGGTCGTCCGAAAAGATCGGCTGCGGCAGGAACGGGTTCTTCAGCGAATGGTAATTGGGACGGCGGCTGCTTTCGCTACCGGCCTCGCCCGTGCGTCCACGCCGGCGCTCGCGCCTGCCGTCCCGTGCCGCGTCATCGACCATCGGAAATCCTCCTCATTGCCGCATTGCCTTGCCCAGGGGATCGTAGGGCGAGGCCGCGACGACACGCGCCGGCCGTTCCTCACCCACGACATGCACGGAGAGCGCGGTGCCCTCGCCCGCGAAATCGCGGTCGACCAGAGCCAGCGCCAGGCTCTTGCCGACCGTATAGCCATAGCCGCCCGAGGTGACGAAGCCGACGCGTCGGCCCTGATGCCAGACAGGCTCAAAACCGCTGGCATCGGCGTCGAGCGCATCGATTTCCAGCGTCACCAGGCATTGGCCGCTGCCGGCCTCCCGCTGTTTCAACGCTGCTTCGCGGCCGATGAAGTCGCTCTTGCCGAAAGCGATGAAGCGGTCGAGACCGGTCTGGCCCGGCGTATAGCCTTGCGTGAATTCACGCGACCAGATGCCAAAGCTCTTCTCCAGCCGCAGCGCATTGAGCGCATAGTAGCCGATTTCAGCAAGGCCCAGATCCTCGCCCGCAGCCAGCAGCGTGTCGCGCAACGTGGCGTGCATGGTCACGGGGCAACTGATTTCGAAGCCGAGTTCGCCCGCGATCGACAGCCGCGCCACACGTGCCTGCACCATACCGATGTCGAATGCGCCACAGGCCATGAACGGCAATGCTGCGCCGGAAACATCCTGATGCGTCGTGCGCTCCAGAATCTCCCGCGCATTCGGCCCCGTGAGCAGGAAGCCGCTCATCGTGTCGGAGAGGTCGGCGATGGTGACGCCCTCCGCCGCATGGCTCTCGAACCAGCGCATATGG